>NZ_JBSIBZ010000138.1:0-17029 GCF_058245575.1 Streptomyces sp. UF-297
GGCCCTGGGGCCCGCTCGTCCACCAGGACGGCGCCACCCACCCGGCCACCTTCGTCAACCCCATCGGCTGACCACCCCCGGCACCACCCCGGACATGAGCTGGGGCAGCGGGCAGAGCCGGGACCGCGACGTCTGGTCGGCCGGCGCAGCCGCCCCCTCAATGCCCGGAGATCTCCTCCCTGGAGGTGACCTCCTGGTCGGTGAGGATGCGGAACTCCCGGCCCTGTTCGGTCAGCAGCTTGAGGAAGCCGGGCTCGGCCTGCAGGACGTACCCCCGCAGCTCCGGTTCGCCGCGCAGTTCGACGCGCTCCAGCGGCACCCAGGGGGTGCTGACGGTCGCGGCCGCGAGCAGCCACCCCGCCACGATCAGCCCCCCGAGACGCCGCCCCGTCCACAGCGCCGGCCGCTGCAGCCACCCCTCGGTCTTCGTCCCGTGGACGAGGGCGAGCAGCAGCGCGCCGACGGCGAAGGCGATCAGCGGCAGCCACCACGCGTGGAAGGTCAACACGTAGGCGCAGAGCGCCGCCAGGACAGCGAGCAGGAGGAGGGTCCCGCTGCGCACGTTGGACCAGTGCTCCGCCAACGAACGGTCCTTCAGCTGCCGGGCCCTGCGCAGGCTCAGCCACAGCCACAGGACGGCGAGCGGCGTGACCAGGGCCAGGTAGACGGCCGCGGCCAGCGAATCGGCCATCAAGGTGCCCACGACGATGCTGATGCTGTCGTCCAGATCCACGGTGTGCAGCACCGCGAAGGCGGTGTGCCAGTCATAGCCGCAGACGGCGAACAGCCGCAGTACGAGAAAGAGGAACGCGACAATGGCCAGCGGAAGCCCGTTGCCGCGCCCGCTGCCCGCAGATTCGCCATGCGACATGCCCCGAAGATCGCACACCCCGGCGTCCCGGACAGGCGCCGAAACGCCGGTCCCCACCTGATGGCCGGTGCCCGGTGCGGGTCACCCTGCCTCGGGCATCCCCTCGTTCTCGGCCCCGGGGCGCCATGGGGCCGGGCGTTCGGCCAGTGCTGCCTCGACGAAGGCCTGGAGGAGGGGGTGGCGGCTGTTGGGGGAGTGGACGAGGTGTACGGGGATGGGGGGTGCGTCGTCGATGGGGAGGAAGCGGATGCAGGAGTGCGGGGTGCGGCGTACGGCGCTGTCGGGGACGACGCCGATGCCGCGGTCGGCCGCGACGAGTTCGATCCACTCGTCGTAGTTGCCGCAGGTCACCACGGATGCGGGGGCCTGGCAGCCGTCCCAGGCGGCCGGGGTGGTGGAGCCGCTGACCGTGTTGACCACGAGTGGCCAGTCGTGGAACTCCTGCCAGTCGAGCCGGTCGCGCCCGGCGAGGGGGGAGGAGGTGGAGACGGCGGCGACCCGGTGTTCCTTGAGGAAGGGCACCGATACGACGTTGCCGGTGGGCGGGGCGCCCCGGACCACGGCCACGTCCACCTCGCCCAGATCGATGCCCGCGGTGGGGGTGTCGCGGCGCAGCAGTTCGACGGTGACGCGGGTGGTGCGCTCGAAGCGGGCGATGGCGCGCTGCATCCACGGGTCGGGCAGCAGCCAGGAGAAGCCGAGGCGCAGCGCGCCGCTGTCGCGGACCGCGTTCAGTGTGCCGTCGAGGGCGGGGATCAGCCGGCGCAGGCGGTCGTAGGTGAACTGGCCTGCGGGGGTGAGGGTGACCTGGCGCGAGGTGCGGTGGATGAGGCGGGTGCCGACCGATGCCTCTAAGCGCTGGATGGAGCGGGACAAAGCGGGCTGAGTCACCCGGAGTTCGACGGCCGCCCGGGTGAAGGAACTGAGCCGGGCGACCGCCAGGAAGGCACGCAGGTGCCTGAGTTCGACGTCCATGCATGCAGAGCATAGATGCGGAATCGAAGGCATTTCCGCCCAGATCAATTGCATGTTTGACTCATCGTCGGCAGGACGTTCATCTACGGGGGTTGTCGCCAAGCATGTCTGTGGACGAGACGACGCAGAGCTTAGACGCGCGCCCGGAACCGGAATCTCCCCTTGAACGCCGGGGAGTCGAGCGCAGCCTCGTCCTGCTCGGCGCGCTGGCGATGGCCGTCGCCATGGGCGTGGGCCGCTTCGTCTTCACGCCGATCCTGCCGATGATGGAGCGCCAGGCGCAGGTGAGCGCCTCCGACGGCGCGAGCATCGCCACCGCGAACTACCTCGGCTATCTGCTCGGCGCGCTCACCGCCGGATTCGTCCCGGCGCTGGCGCGCTCCCGCCTCACCCCGCGTCTGTGCCTCACGGCCCTGGTCGTCACGCTGGCCGCGATGCCGCTGACCGAGTCCCTGCCCGTATGGGCGGCGCTGCGCTTCGCGGCCGGGGCCGCCAGCGCGCTGGTCTTCGTCAGCGTCGCGCGCGGCGTCCAGGTCGGGCTGCGCCGCCGCCCGCATCTCATCGGCTGGGTCTACGGCGGGGTCGGCGTGGGCATCGCCGTCACCGGCCTGTCCGTTCTCGTCGTGAACCAGATCGGCTCCTGGCGGCACGCGTGGTGGGTGTCCGCGGCCATCTCCGCGGTGGCCGCCGTCCTGATCGCGCGGATGCCCGGCGAGCGGGCCGCCCCTGCCCAGGGGGGTGCCGAGGAGCGGCCGAAGCCGGCCCGCGGGCCGCTGGCCTGGCTGTCGGTGAGCTACTTCCTGGAGGGTGTCGGCTACATCGTGGCCGCCACGTTCCTGGTGGCCGCGCTCTCCACGGACCAGGCCCCGTCCTGGCTCGGCACCGGCGCCTGGGTGATCGTCGGCCTCGCCGTCCTGCCCTCCTGCGTGCTGTGGACGCTGCTGAGCCGGCGCGTGCCGCGCACCGTCCTGCTGCCCCTCGCCCTCGTCGTCCAGGCCGCGGCCGTCGTGCTGCCCGCCGTCCTCGACAGCACCGCCGCCGCCGTCGTCTCGGCCATCGGATTCGGCGGCACCTTCATGGCGATCACCCAGCTCTCGCTCGTCACCGGCGCGCACCTGGGCACGGCGCGCACGGTCGCGCTGATGACCGCCGGATACGGCCTGGGGCAGGTCCTGGGCCCGCTCCTCGTCCAGCCCGTCCTCGCGCACGGCTACCGCCCCGCCCTGGCCATCAGCGCCGGGGTGCTGCTGCTGGCCGCGCTGTGCGCCGCGCCCCTGATACGCCACCGGACGGTGAGCCCGGCGCAGGTCTGAGCCGCTCCGGCCGAACTCCCCAGTCGATACGCCCTCTTGACGACCATTAACCCCCTTTCATCCTTATATTTACCTTCGGCTGATCCACTGGACCGGCAGCACGGAGCACATCGCGCCGCGCCCCGGTCCACCCGCCCGCGTACACCACTCCCACGCCCCCTGGAGGACTCCCGGTGCTGTTCCACCCCGACCAGCTGGCCATCCCGATCATCCAGGCGCCCATGGCCGGCGGCGCCTCCACACCGGAGCTGGTCGCCGCGGTGAACAGCGCCGGCGGCATGGGATTCCTGGCCGCCGGCTACCGCACCGCGGAGGGCATTCGGGACCAGATACGGCGCACCCGCGAACTGACCGGGCGCCCCTTCGGCGTCAACCTCTTCGTACCGGGCCCGCCGGACCCGGGCAGCGCCGCCGCGGTCGCCGCCTACCGCGACCGGCTGCGCCCCGAGGCCGAGGAGTACGGCCTCACACTGCCCGACCCGATCCCGGACGCCGACGACGACGCGTGGGACGAGAAGATCGACGTGCTCCTGAGCGAGCCCGTCCCGATGGTCACCTTCACCTTCGGCCTGCCCTCCGTCTCCGTCGTCCAGGCCCTGCACCAGTGCGGCAGCTATCTGGCCGCCACCGTCACCACCGTCGCCGAGGCCGAGGCGGCGCGCGCCACCGGCGTGGACGCGCTGTGCGTCCAGGGCCCGCAGGCCGGCGGGCACCGGGGCACGCACCAGGTCGCCGCGCAGCCGGAGGACGTGCCGCTGCCCGAGCTGCTGGCCGCGGTCCGCGAGCAGGTGGGACTGCCGCTCGTCGCCGCGGGCGGCCTCGGATCCGGTACGGACATCGCCGCCGTACTCCAAGAAGGCGCGTTCGCCGCCCAGTTGGGCACGCTCTACCTGCGCGCGCAGGAGTCCGGAGCCGCGCAGACCCACAAGGACGCGCTGGCCGACGAGCGCTTCAACGCCACCGTCGTCACCCGCGCGTTCTCCGGGCGCCCCGCCCGCGGGCTGCGCAACCGCTTCATCGACGCGCACGGCGAGGCCGCCCCCGGCGCGTACCCGCACGTCCACCACCTGACCCGGGGCCTGCGCTCGGCCGCCGCCCAGAACGGGCACCCCGAACGCCTCCACCTGTGGGCCGGCGCCGGCTTCCGCCAGGCGCGGTGCGCGCCGGCGGCCGAGATCACCCGCGCCCTGTGGGAGGAGACCCGCGCCGCCCTGCCCGCGGCGGCGGGCTGATCCCCGTAGACCTCCGCCCCGGGGGCCGCGCCCCACAGCTCCCACGGACCCCGTGGCTCCCACGCCCCACGCCCCACGCCTCCGGCTCCCCGTCAACTACCGCTGACCGCCCCGACTCTCCACGCCCCGAACTCCCCGATCACACCGATCACACCGATCACACCGAACTCCCCGATCACCCCGAACTCCCCCTGAAACACGGAGCACCACCCCCATGAACCACTCCGCCTTCCCCAACGGCGTCCTCACCAGCACCCCCAACAGCGTCCCCGACACCACACTCGCCATCGTGGGACTCGGCCCGCGCGGGTTATCCGTGCTGGAACGCGTCATGGAGAACGCCCGCGCCCACCCCGGCCGGACCGTCCTCGTGCACGCCATCGACTCGCACGCCCCGGGCTCGGGAAACGTCTGGAGACCCACGCAGTCCCGCCATCTGCTGATGAACACCGTGGCGTCCCAGGTCACGATGTACACCGACCCCAGCGTCAGCTGCGAAGGCCCGATCGTGCCGGGACCGAGCCTGCACGAGTGGCTGCGCGAGCTGCCGCAGGACACCCTGGAGGACCGGCTCGGGGCCGAACTCGCCGAGCAGGCCCGCTCGTTGGGCCCGGACGACTACCCCAGCCGGGCGCTGTACGGGCACTACCTCCAGTGGGTCTTCGACCGCGCGGTGACGGGCGCCCCCGACGGCGTGACCGTACAGCTGCACATATCCCGGGCCACCGGCGTCACCCCGCTGGCCAGTGACCGCTACCAGATCCACCTGATCGACGCGGCCGAGCCGATCGTCGCGGACCGCGTGGTCCTGGCCCTGGGCCACCTGCCGGGCGCCCTGCACACCAAGGAACGGCTGATGCTCGCCTTCGCCGCCGAGCGCGGCCTGCGCTACATCCCCCCGGCCAACCCCGCGGACGTGGACCTGCGGCGCGGCATCGCCCCCGGCACCGAGGTGATCCTGCGCGGCCTCGGGCTCAACTTCTTCGACTACCTCAGCCTGCTGACCGAGGGCCGCGGCGGCCGCTACGAACGCCGCGAGGGCAAGCTGACGTACGTGCCCTCCGGGCAGGAACCGCGGCTGTACGCGGGCTCGCGACGCGGCATCCCGTACCACGCGCGCGGCGCCAACCAGAAGGGCGTCAGCGGCCGGCACGACCCGCGCTACCTCACCCCCGAGGTCATCGCCCAACTCCAGCACCAGGCGGACACCACCGGCGGCCTGGACTTCCTGCGGGACGTCTGGCCGCTGGTGACCCGCGAGGTCCAGCTCGTCTACTACACCACCCTGCTGCGCCAGCAGGGCCGGACCGGCGCCGCCGACGCGCTCGCCGCCGAACTCGGCACGTGGCCCGGCGACGAGCAACTGCCCGAGGTGCTCGGCCGGTACGGCATCGACGCCGCCGACCACTGGTCCTGGGACCGCATCGGCCGCCCCTGGCGCGGGGCGCGGCCCGCCGACCACGCCGCGTACACCGCATGGCTGCTGGAGTACCTGCACGAGGACCTGCACAACAGCCGCGGCGGCAACATGGACAACCCCGTCAAGGCCGCCCTGGACGCCATGCGCGACCTGCGCAACGAGGTCCGTCAGGTCATCGACCACGGCCGGGTCGCCGCCGACTCCTACCGCGACCACGTCGCCCGCTTCTACACCCCGCTCAACGGCTTCGTCTCCATCGGCCCCCCGGCCAGCCGCATCGAGGAGATGATCGCGCTCATCGAGGCCGGGATCCTGGACGTCCTCGGGCCCGACTTCGAGGTGCTGACCGACACCTCAGGCCGCTTCGTGGCCCACTCGCCGCACCTGGACGGCAGCCGGCGCGAGGGCACGGTCCTCATCGAGGCCCGGCTGCCGGCCGCCGGTATCGCCGGCGCCGACGATCCGCTGATCCGGCGGCTGGTGGACGAGGGCACCGCACGGCGCCACGCCCTGACCAAGGCCGACCAGGAGCACCACACCGGCGCCCTGGAGGTGACCGGCGCGCCGTACCGGGTCATCGCCCGCAGCGGGGAGCCGCACCCGGGTCTGCACGCGTTCGGCGTCCCGACCGAGGGCGTGCACTGGGCCACCGCCGCGGGCATCCGCCCCGGCGTCGACTCCGTCATCCTCGGCGACGCGGACGCCATCGCCCGGCAACTGCTCGGCCTGAACTTCCCCGCCCTTCAGCCCGCCTGACGCCACGTCACATCACCTCAGACGTAAGCGCACAACACCGCACCCCCATGTGAAAGGTCCTCATGCACCACCCGTCCGAACGGCACACCGAGGGCGACAAGATCCGCCGCGAAGTGCTCGGCGACCAGTACGTCAACACCATGCTGCGCGACTGGGACCCGGCCAAGCCGCTCCTGGAGCTGATCACCGAGTACTCCTGGGGCTTCACCTGGTCCCGCGAGGGCCTGGACCGCCGCACCCGCAGCCTCCTCCTGGTAGCCCTCCTCACCGGCCTCAACCGCCCCGCCGAACTCAAACTCCACATCGGCGGCGCCCTCCGCAACGGCTGCACCCCGGAGGAACTCGCCGAGGTCGCCCTCCAGTGCGCCGTCTACGCAGGCGCCCCGGCCGGCATCGACACCATGAAACTGGTCCGCCAGGAGGTCGCCCGCTACGAGGAGGAAAGCGCCCGCGACGGGCACGCCTCGAAGCCGTAGCCGCGGGCGACATCGCTCGTGAAGCGCAGCCGGGGCCGGACCCCGGCTGCGGCCCGGTCCCGCAGGCGGGCCACCGGCCCCGGAGCGGGCCGTGGCCCGTCGCCGTTAGTCCAAGTCCTGCCCCGGCTTTGTCCATGGGCGCGCCCCGCGCTCGCCGAGCACGCTGTGCGGCGACAGGCAGTGCCGGTGCGAGGAGGGCAGTGGGCGTGGACGAGCCGACAGGGGCCGGTCGGGGGCCCGGCCGCAGGAGTGTGGTGGCCGCCACCGCGCTGACCGGGATCGCCACCGCTCTGCCACTCGGCACCGCCGTCGCCCACGCCGCCGGTGAGGCCACGCTCCGCTCCGCCGAGCTGGCCGTTCGGGTCGGCGTCGACTTCCCCCGCGTCCTCTCGTACACCGACCGGGAAAGCGGGGCCGTGCTGTACGGCCAGGGCGAGCCGGTTACGCAAGTGCTGCTCGACGGCGTCCCGTACACCCCCTCGGTCACCTCCCGCGCCGCCGCGGACCGCATCGCCTACACCCTCGCCTTCGACGGCGGCACCGAGATCGGTGTGCAGATCGCCGTCAAGGGGTGGCAGGTCGGCTGGCGCGTCACCAGGATCGCGGACACCGCGGCCCGGCCCGTCGGCACGCTGCAGATTCCCGGGCTGGCGCTGCTGACCGTACGGGAGGACCAGCCCGGCGGTGCGCTGCTGGCGGCCCGGATCGACCTGGACAAGGCCAAGAGCGGCGACACGCTGGTCAGGATCGCCGAGGGGGCGGCGGTGGACGCCGCGCCCGTCGGGTGTGCCTACGGGGTCGTCTCAACCGGGCGGCTGGCGGCGGCGATTGAGGCCAATACCGTCGTGGACCGGCCCACCGGGGGCACCGGCTGGGAGAACGGGCGGCTGTGGCGGCAGACCGTACGCCACGACGGGCGCCTGGAGGCGCGGCTCACCCCCGGGCAGTGGACCCACCGGGCGCAGGGCGCCGCCGCCGACGACACCGAGCCGCTCCCGTACGCCACCGTCATCCTGACCCGCGACCGCAACGGGGACGGCACGGCGGACTGGCAGGACGCCGCCATCGCACTGCGCGAGATCATGGTCACCCCCCTCGGCGCCGACCAGCAGCACCTGCGCGTCGTCCCGCACATCCCCTTCAACTTCGCCAGCCAGGCCACCAACCCCTTCCTGGCCACCCTCGACAACGTCAAGCGCATCGCGCTGGCCACCGACGGACTGCGCCAGTTCACCCTGCTCAAGGGCTACCAGTCCGAGGGCCACGACTCCGCGCACCCCGACTACGGCGGCAACTACAACGAGCGGGCGGGCGGCCTCGCCGACCTCAACGCGCTGCTGCGCGCCGGAAAGAAGTGGAACAGCGACTTCGCGGTGCACGTCAACGCCACCGAGTCCTACCCCGTCGCCCACGCCTTCTCCGAGACGCTCGTCGACAAGAACAACGAGCAGTGGGACTGGCTCGACCAGTCCTACCGCATCGACCAGCGCCGCGACCTGCTCTCCGGCGACATCGTCCGCCGCTTTCGGCAGCTGCGCCGCGAGACCGACCCCGCCCTGAACACCCTCTACATCGACGTCTTCCGCGAATCGGGCTGGACCTCGGACCGCCTCCAGCGCGAACTGCGCGCCATGGGCTGGCAGATCACCACCGAATGGGGCCACGGCCTGGAGCGCTCCGCCCTGTGGTCCCACTGGGCCACCGAGACCGACTACGGCCCCGACACCTCCCGCGGCATCAACTCCCGCCTCATCCGCTTCCTGCGCAACCACCACAAGGACGTCTTCGCCGACAAATGGCCCACACTGCTCGGCGCCGCCCGGATGGGCAACTTCGAGGGCTGGGTCGGCAAGACCGACTGGAACGCCTTCTACGAGATCATCTGGCGGGACGCGCTGCCCGCCAAGTACCTCCAGGCGTACCCGATCCGCACCTGGGCCGAGCACGAGATCACCTTCGAGGGGCCGACCCGCACCGCCGTGTCCGACACCGGCGGCGTACGGCGGATCACCACCGACGGGCGGCTCGTGTACGACGGCGGTACGTACCTGCTGCCCTGGGAGCCGCGCCGGGCCACCGACCCCGCCAAGCTCTACCACTACAACCCCCGCGGCGGCACCACCAGTTGGACCCTGCCGCGCGCCTGGTCGGGCACCCGCGCCGTGTACGCCTACCGCCTCACCGACCAGGGCCGGACACAGGAGAGACGGCTCAGAGCCGGCGGCGGCCGCATCACCCTCACCGCCGACGCCGGACAGCCCTACGTCCTCTACCGCGACCGGGCCCCGGCACAAGGCGGCCCCGACTGGGGCGAGGGCACCCCGCTGGCCGACCCCGGCTTCAACTCCGGCACACTGCAGGGCAATTGGCAGGCAAGCGGTCCCGCACAGGTGCGGCGCAGTCCGCTCGGCGACTACGAACTGGTCATCGGCGCGGGCGCCGCGGCCACCGTCACCCAGCGCCTGGCCCGCCTCGCCCCCGGTACGTACGCCGCCTCCGTACAGGTCGAGGTCGGCGAGAAACCGGGGGAGCGGCGCCGGGCCACCCTGGAGGTACGCACCGCCGACGGCATCACGGCCACCAACTGGACCGAGACCTCCACCGCCGCCAACTACGTCGCCGCCGACCGCAAACACGGCACCCGCTTCCAGCGCATGTCCACCCGCTTCACCGTCCCCGAAGGCGGCGGACCCACCGACCTGACCCTGCGCGCCGCCCCTGGACAGCCCCGCATCCGCTTCGACAACCTCCGCATCGTCCGCACCACCCACCCCACCCCCGGCGACGCCCTCGCCCACGAAGACTTCGAACACGTCCCCCAGGGCTGGGGCGTCTTCGTCAAGGGCGACGCCGGCGGCGCCACCGACCCCCGCACCCACATCGCCCAACGCCACGCCCCGTACACCCAGCGCGGCTGGAACGGCAAAGCCGTCGACGACGTCATCGACGCCACCCAGTCCCTCAAATCCCGCGGCGAGAACGTCGGCCTGGTCTACCGCACCGTCCCCCACACCGTCCGCTTCACCCCCGGCCGCCGCTACCGCATCACCTTCCGCTACGAAAACGAAAAGCCCGCCCAATACGCCTGGATCACCGCCACCGACACCCCCGACCCCCACGAACTCACCCGCACCCCCCTCCCCGCCGCCACCCACCCCACCACCCACACCTACGAATTCACCGCCCCACCCACCGGCGACACCTGGGTCGGCCTCCACAAGACCGGCGACGACGGCACGGCGGAATTCATCCTGGACACCTTCGAAGTGCGCGAACTGCCCGCGCGGCGTCAGGGCACCAGACCGGGCGCCCCCGCCCCTTCCCCCACAAGGGGCGGGGCGCCCTCCAGTTCCAGGAGGAGGAGGGTGTTGGGGCCCTCGTGGAGGAGCGGGCCGGGGACGTAGAGGGTGTGCTGGGGTCCGGTGGACCAGTAGCGGCCCAGGCAGAAGCCGTTGAGCCAGGCGAAGCCTCTGGTCCAGCCGGGGAGTTGGAGGGCGGCGTCGGCGGGGCGGGTGATGGTCAGGGTGGCCCGGTACAGGCCGGGGGATTCGCCAGTCGGGGGGCCGAAGGCCACTGCTGCGGGGTTCTGCAGGGCGTCCAGGCGCAGGCCGCGCGCCCGTACGCCGTGGATGTACTGGCGCTCGTGGAGCAGGCCGCCGCAGATGCCCTTGGGCTCGGCCAGGCGCGGGCCGTAGTTGACGCGGCCCAGGGACTCCACCCACAGGTCCACCGAGGCAGGGCCGGTGACGGGGCCGAGACAGGCCTGCTCGGTGTCCAGTACGGGGCCGCGCCGGCCGTTCACGTACACCGTGGCGCGGTCGCGCAGGCCCCTCACCGAGAGGTCGTAGGCGGCACGGGGGCCGGGGATCTCGAAGGAGTAACGCACCAGACCGCGGTCCACGTCCAGGTCCTCGAAGGAGGGCGGGACGGCGGCCTCCACCTCTGGGCCGCCGAGTGCCGCGAGCACCTCGGCCAGCGGGGCCCAGCCGTCCAGGACGGCCCGCACCGGGGTGTCCAGGACCGGCCAGGGCTCGGGTACGGCCGGCAGCGGACCGTCAGCGAAGCCTGCCAGGACCTCGCGGAAGCGGTGGAACTTCTCGGTGGGGCGGCCGCGCTCGTCCACCGGGGCCTCGTAGTCGTAGGAGGTGACGGTCGGCTCCAGTACGCCGTCGTGCAGAGGACCGGAGCGGTTGGCGCCCGCCCAGCCGCCGAAGCTCGTACCGCCGTGCGCCATATAGACATTCACCGAGGCGCCGCAGTCCAGGACGGCGCGCAGTGCGCCCGCGGCCTGCGCCGGGTCGCGCTCGGCCGCGCCCTCGCCCCAGTGCGCGAACCACCCGCACCAGAACTCCATGCACATCAGCGGCCCGTCCGGCTGGTGACGCCGCAGCGTCGCGAAGGCCTCTTGCGCCCCCGACCCGAAGTTCACGGTCGCCAGCGCGCCCGGGACGGAGCCGCCGCTGAGCATGTGGTCCTCGGGGCCGTCCGAGGTGAACAGCGGTACGGTCACGCCCAACTGCCGCAACCGGTCCGCCAGATGGCGCAGATACCCCCGGTCCGAGCCGTAGGACCCGTACTCGTTCTCCACCTGCACCATCAGCACCGGACCGCCCGCCGTGCACTGCCGCCGCACCACCTGCGGCAGCAGCCGCGCGAACCACGCGTCCACCGCCGCCAGGAACTCCCCGTCCCGCGTCCGCACCCGCCGCCCCAGCGGACCGGTCAGCCAGTGCGGCAGCCCGCCGTTCTCCCACTCGGCGCAGATGTACGGACCCGGCCGCACGATCGCCCACAGCCCCGCCGCCCGCACCCGGTCCAGGAACCGGCCCAGCGCCCCCACCTCGCGAAACTCCCCGCGCCGCGGCTCGTGCAAATTCCACGGCACATACGTCTCCACACAGTTCAGGCCCATCGCCGCCAGCATCGCCAGCCGGTGGTCCCACTGCGCCTCGTGCACCCGGAAGTAGTGCAGCGCCCCCGACAGCAGCCGCACCGGCCGCCCCTCCAGGACGAAATCCCGCTCACCCACCGCGAACTCGGCCACCGCGCCCGCACCCTTCGTCCGGCCCTTGTCGACCCGCCACGTCCGATCACCCTCACCCTCTGGCGGCACGGCCGTCCATGGACAAAGATCGGCGCTGATTGGACTCAGCTGTACCGCGGCCGCGTCCGAGAAGTGACGCGGATGCGCGGACCTACGGAGGCGAGCGGAGGCACCCGGCATGTACCACACCTGGATGCGGTACTTCACGCCCAGCCCGCTCCACCACCAGCTCGGCCTGGTGTGCCTGGGCGTCGGACTCCAGCACGGCACCCTGCCCACCGTCGGACCCCGCACCCTGGACCACCACGTCGCCGTCGTCATCAGCGCGGGCCGCGGCTGGCTCACCCACCCCGACGGCCACCGCCGCCCCGTCACCGCCCCCGCCCTGCTGTGGATCACCCCGGGCGTCCCGCACCACTACGGCCCCGACCCCACCACCGGCTGGGACGAGAGCTTCGTCGACTTCACCGGACCGGCCACCGCCACCTACACCGAACTCGGCTACATCGAACCCGACCGCCCCCTGGTCCCCCTCGCCGACACCGCCGCCGCCCGCGCCGCCATCGGCCGTATCGCCCGCGCCGCCCGCCGCGGCAACCCCCTCCTCGAAGTCGAGACCTCCGCCGCCGTCCACGAACTCCTGGTCGCCCTGCGCCGCGCCCGCGCCGACACCGGCCCCGACGGCGACCCCGTCCTGACCGCCCTGGCCCGCGACGCCTTCCTCCCCCTGACCGTCGCCGAACACGCCGCCCGCCACGGCATGACACCCGCCGCACTGCGCACCGCCGTACGCCGCGGCGCCGGATGCAGCCCCAAGGACTACCTCCTGGGCATCCGCCTGGGCCACGCCAAAGAACTCCTCGCCGCCACCGAACTCCCCGTCGCCGCCGTCGCCCGCCGCGTCGGCTACGACGACCCCGCCTACTTCAGCCGCCTGTTCACCCGCCGCGTCGGCACCGCCCCCATCCGCTTCCGCGCCCGCCGGCACCACACCGTGCCGGGGGGCTGGTCCACCCGCATCCCCGACCCGGACGACCCGCCCTTGCTGGGCGGCGCCACCAGCTCGTAACGCCCCCGTCGCGGGCAGACGTTCCACATGGGCGAGGGGCCCCTCCTCAAGCGCCTGGGGGAGGACGGACACAACGAAACCCCCGGCGGGCAGCCGCCCCCACCGCACCCCGAGCCCGCACCCCCAGGCCCGCCCCAAACCCGCGTGCACCCTGTCAGTGCCGTACGGCAGCATGAACCCATGCCCGCACTGAAGCGCGACGAGGCGCACACCCGAGCCCGACTCATCGACGTCCACCGCTACGAGATCCACCTCGATCTCACCCACGGCGCCGACCACTTCACCTCCAGCACCGTCATCCACTTCAGCGCGCGCGACACCGCCGACACCTTCATCGAGATCAAGCCCGCCCAGCTGCACTCCGCCACCCTGGACGGCCACCCCCTCGACCCCGAGACCCTCACCGACAACCGCCTGCCCCTGCCCCGCCTCACCGCAGGCGACCACGAACTGCGCATCGAAGCCGACATGCGCTACTCCCGCACCGGCGAGGGCATGCACCGCTTCACCGACCCCGCCGACGGCGAGACCTACGTCTACACCCAGCTGTTCATGGAGGACGTCCAGCGCGTCTTCCCCGCCTTCGACCAGCCCGACCTCAAGGCCGTCTTCCAGCTCGCCGTCACCGCACCGCCCCAGTGGAGCGTCCTGGGCAACGGCATCGCCGAGCACACCGGCGAAGGACACTGGACCCTCGCCCCCACCCCGCCCATCTCCACCTACCTCGTCGCCGTCGCCGCCGGCCCCTGGCACTCCGTACGCACCGAACACGCCGGACTGCCCTTCGGCATCCACTGCCGCCGCAGCCTCGCCCCCCACCTGGACACCGACGCCGAGGAAATCCTCGACATCACCCACCGCTGCTACGACCGCTACCACGCCATCTTCGACGAGCCCTACCCCTTCGACTCCTACGACCAGGCCTTCGTCCCCGAATTCAACGCCGGCGCCATGGAGAACCCCGGGCTGGTCACCTTCCGCGACGAATTCGTCTTCCGCTCCGCCGTCACCGACACCGAGCGCCAGACCCGCGGCATCGTCATCGCCCACGAGATGGCCCACATGTGGTTCGGCGACCTGGTCACCCTCCAATGGTGGGACGACATCTGGCTCAACGAGTCCTTCGCCGAATACATGGGCTACCAGGTCCTGTCCGAAGCCACCCGCTTCACCGACACCTGGACCGACTTCGCCGTCGCCCGCAAGGGCTGGGGGTACGACGCCGACCAGCGCCCCTCCACCCACCCCGTCGCCCCCACCCCCGAAGACGTCCCCGACACCGCCTCCGCCCTCCTGAACTTCGACGGCATCTCCTACGCCAAGGGCGCCTCCGCCCTGCGCCAACTCGTCGCCTGGATGGGCGAGAAGGACTTCCTCGCCGGCATCAACGACCACTTCACCCGCCACCGCTTCGGCAACGCCACCCTCGCCGACTTCATCGACTCCCTCGCCCGCGCCACCGACCGCGACGTCCACGCCTGGGCCGAGCAGTGGCTGCGCACCACCGGCGTGGACACCCTCACACCGACGGCGGCCACCACATCCGGCTTCGTCCCCGCGGACCAGCTCGCCGCCGCGGGCGCCGGCACCGCCGAGCCGCGCGCAGCCGCCAAGGAACTGGACGAGGAGTCGCTCACGAAGCTCGCGGAAGGCGCCGGCTGGCAGCTGACCATCGACCACGCCGGCACCCGCCCGCACCGCATTGCCATCGGCCTCTACGACCGCGACGCCGACGACCCCGCCCGCCTCCGCCTGCGCGACCGCGTGGAGAGCGACCTCCCCGCCGGCGGCGGAAGCCGCTCCCTGAGCCTGCCCGGCCCCCGCCCCGCCCTCACCCTCCTCAACGACCGCGACCTCACCTACGCCAAGGTCCGCCTGGACCCCCACTCCTGGCAGACCGCCCAGACCTCGCTCTGCGGACTGCCCGACCCGCTGACCCGCGCCGTGGTGTGGAACGCCGCCCGCGACATGGTCCGCGACGGCGAACTCGCCCCCGCCGCCTACCTGGACGCGGCCCGCACCCACCTCCCGCACGAAACCGACATCGCCGTCGTCCAGGGCGTCCTGGCCTTCGCCCGCACCCAGATCGCCGACCGCTACCTCCCCGCCGAGCAGCGCCCCGCCGCACTCGCCACCCTCAGCGCCCTCTGCCGCGACATCCTGCGCCGCACCGAAGGCAGCGAGAACGGCGACGGCCAGGGCCTGCGCCTGGCAGCCGTACGCACCTTCATCGACAGCGCCACCACCCCCGAAGGCATCCAGGACTGGCTCGACGGCGACAGCGTCCCCGGCGGCCCCGCCCTCGACCCCGAACTGCGCTGGCGCATCCTCGCCCGCCTCATCACCCTCGGCGCCGCCCCCGCCGCCGACCTGAACGCCGCCATCGACGCCGAACTCGCCCGCGACCCCAGCGCCACCGGCCAGGAAGGCGCCGTCCGCTGCCGCGCCGCCCTGCCCGACCCGGCCGCCAAACAGGCCGCCTGGGACGCCCTGTTCACCACCGACGACCAGGCAGCCCTCTCCAACTACCTGCTCACCGCCACCATCACCGGCTTCTGGGCGCCCGAACAGCTCGACCTGCTCCGCCCCTACGCAACCCGCTACTTCACCGAAGCCGTCGCCCTCGCCGCCCGCCGCGGACCCGCCATCGCCGAGGCCATCTCCTCCCGCAGCGCCTTCCCGCTCCCCTTCGTCGACCAGGACACCCTCCGTCTCGGCGAACAGTGCCTGCGCGAGGCCGACCCCATCCCCGCCCTGCGCCGCAAACTCGACGACCAGCTCGACGACCTGCGCCGCGCCCTGCGCGTCCAGGAGGCGGCCACGAGCACGCCATAACGCCCGCACCGCGACCCCGGATGCCGAACGGGCCGCCGGATTCCCCCTCCTGAGGAAACCCGACGGCCCGCACGGCCCGCCCGACCGTCACCGATCGCGCGCGAAATCCTCCAGCGACTCCCCGACGATCCGCCCCGCCAGCTCCACCGCCAGCACATCCACCTCCACCCGCAGCGCGGCCTGAGCCAGCTCACGGTCCGCCGCCAGCCGCGCCCGCGACGCCGCCACCATCTCGTCCCGCTGCCGCTGCCCCTCCGCCCGCAGCTCGGCGATCAGCACCGCACCCCGCTCCGCCGACTCCTGCCGCAGCCGCGCCGCCTCGTGCCGCGCCTGCGCCAGCAGCTCCTGATACTCCTCGTACACCTGCTGCGCCTGCGCACGGACCTCGGCGGCCTTGCCCTCCAGCCCCACCGTCGCCGCCTCGCGCTGCGCCAACACCCTGCTGATACGCGGCAGCAGCACCTTCGCGAACACACCGAAGACGACGAAGAAACAGACAAGCCCCACCAGCAGCGGCGCCGGTTCCGGATTGAGCGGTCCTATGTCCATGCGATAAAGGGTAGTTGGGACGTACGAAGAGGAACGCACCGCCCCGTACCACAACCGCACGGACAAAACCCTGCGCCCCTCACACCCCACCCATAGCAGACACCCGGCAGCCCACCGCTCCCGCTGTCGCACGTAAGGGTGGACTCGCCCCGTACGGACCCGGAAGCCCCCGCCTGCACAAGTAACTTGGGCCCGCCGAACGTCCCGAACCCCGAGCCACCGGCGCCACCACCCCGGGACGGCCCCTGCCGCGTACGGCCCGCACACCCTCACGCCCGCCGCACGCACCACCCGCAGGCACCCGCCGCGCCCCGGGACCAGGACGTACCCCGCACCACCCCTACGCCCCCCCGGGCACACCCACCCCCTCAACCCCCGGAAGGCCACCCCCCGATGAGCACCGCCACCCCCCACCCCCGCCCTGCCACACCCACCATCCCCTCCCAGGCACAACCCCCCAACACCACCCCCACCCCGGACACCCCCGCC
>NZ_JBSIBZ010000139.1:0-16916 GCF_058245575.1 Streptomyces sp. UF-297
GGCGTCGGGGACCTGGCGGCGCCCGCCGCCAGGGGCCTGCTGCGCTCGGCGCAGTCCGAGAACCCCGGTCGGCTGGTTCTCGTGGACCTGCCCGCCACCTCCATCGACGACCAGGCCGTCTCGGTCCTGCCGTCCGTGGTGGACAGCGGAGAGCCGGAGCTGGCCGTCCGCGGCACGGTCGCCTACGGGCGGCGGCTGACCCGTCCATCCCGGTCCCTGACAGCAGTTGAACAGCCGTCGGACCGGCAGGGCGCGCGCTCCGCGCTGGTGACCGGCGGTACGGGCACGCTGGGCGGGCTGGTGGCCCGGCACCTGGTGACCACCGGGCGTGCCGACGGCGTGGTGCTGACCAGCCGTTCGGGTCCGGCCGCCGCCGGAGTGGCCGTGCTGGCCGCCGAGCTGGCGCAGCTGGGGGCATCGGTCGACGCGGTCGCCTGTGACGCGGCGGACCGCGGCGCGCTGGCCGCCGTGATCGAGGCGATCCCGGCCGAGCGCCCGCTCAGGACCGTCATCCATGCCGCCGGTGTCCTCGACGACGGGACGGTCACCTCGCTGACCCCGGAGCGAGTGGCGACGGTGATGCGGCCCAAGGCCGACGCCGCATGGCACCTGCACGAGCTGACCCGGGGCATGGGCATCGACCTGGAGCACTTCGTGCTGTTCTCCTCGGCGGCGGCGACGTTCGGCGTGCCGGGGCAGGGCAACTACGTGGCGGCCAACGCCTTCCTCGACGCGCTGGCGGCCGACCGCAGGGCTGCCGGGCTGCCGGGGACCTCGCTGGCCTGGGGCCTGTGGGCCGAGGTCAGCGGTCTGACCGGGCAGCTCTCCGACGCCGAGCGGGCCAGGATGACGCGGAGCGGGACCGCCGCGCTGAGCGCGGCCGAGGGCCTGGCCCTGCTGGACCTGGCACTCACCCGCGACGCGGCCGTACTCGTACCGGCCCGGCTCGACCTGGCCGGGATGCGGGCGCAGGCGGCCCGCAGTGACGAGATCCCGCCGCTGTGGCGGGCGTTGACCGGCGGACCGGTCCGGCGGACCGCCGCCTCCGGCGGGGCGGGCGCGGACTCGCTGCGGCAGCAGCTCGCCGCGCTGCCCGCCGAGGACGGCCACCAGATGCTGCTGAACCTGGTGCGCGCGCACGTCGCCGCGGTGCTGGGCCACGCCTCCGCCGACGCCGTCGAGCCGGGCCGGGCCTTCACCGACCTGGGCTTCAACTCGCTCACCGCCGTCCAGCTGCGCAACCGGGTCGGCACGGCCACGGGGCTGCGGCTGCCCGCCACCCTCGTGTTCGACTACCCCAACCCGACCGCACTCGCCGTGCACCTGCGCGGCCTGCTCGGCGGGGAGCCCGCAGCGGGCGCGGACGCCCCGGTTCCCGTCGGGGCCGCGGCCCATGACGAGCCGATCGCGATCGTGGGGATGAGCTGCCGGTTCCCCGGCGGGATCAACCGGCCCGAGGACCTGTGGCACGTGCTCGCCGACGGGCGCGACGCGATCTCGGGGTTCCCCGCCGACCGCGGCTGGGACCTGGAGGCCCTGTACGACGCGGACGCCGCGCACACGGGGACCTCGTACACGCAGGCGGGCGGGTTCGTCACGGACGCCAGCGAGTTCGACGCCGCCTTCTTCGGGATCAGTCCGCGCGAGGCGCTGGCCATGGACCCGCAGCAGCGGCTGCTTCTCGAACTGTCCTGGGAAGCCGTCGAGCGGGCCGGTATCGACCCCGTCTCCCTGCGCGGCAGCCAGACCGGCGCGTTCGTGGGCGGCTACACCTCCGGGTACGAGATGAGCGTGCTGGCGGAGGGGGGTTCCGAGGCCGAGGGGCACCTGATGACCGGGGTCGCGACCAGCATCCTGTCCGGCCGCCTGGCGTACACGTACGGCCTGGAGGGGCCGACGATGACGGTCGACACGGCCTGCTCGTCGGCGCTGGTGGCGCTGCATCTGGCCGCGCAGGCGCTGCGGTCGGGCGAGTGCTCGATGGCGCTGGCCGGCGGCGTGACGATCATGGCTACGCCGGGGACCTTCATCGAGTTCTCCCGGCAGCGCGGGCTCGCGCCGGACGGACGGTGCAAGGCGTTCGCCGCAGCGGCGGACGGCACCGGCTTCGCCGAGGGCGCGGGCGTGCTCGTGGTGGAGCGGCTGTCCGACGCGCGGCGCAACGGGCACCAGGTGCTGGCGGTGCTGCGCGGCAGCGCGATCAACCAGGACGGTGCGTCCAACGGTCTGACGGCGCCCAACGGCCCGTCCCAGCAGCGCGTCATCCGGGCCGCTCTGGCGAACGCCGGGGTCCGCGCGGACCAGGTCGACGCCGTCGAGGCGCACGGTACGGGGACGACGCTGGGCGACCCGATCGAGGCGCAGGCGCTGATCGCGACCTACGGCCAGGGCCGCGGCGAGGACCGTCCGGTGTGGCTGGGCTCGGTGAAGTCCAACATCGGGCACACACAGGCGGCGGCCGGTGTGGCGGGTGTCATCAAGATGGTGCTCGCCCTGCAGCACGGCAGGCTGCCGGCGACGCTGCACGTGGACGAGCCCTCGCCGCACGTGGACTGGGCCGACGGCGAGGTGCGGCTGCTGACCGAGCCGGTGCAGTGGCCGGCCGGCGACCGGGTGCGCCGTGCGGGCGTGTCCTCGTTCGGCATCAGCGGCACCAACGCCCACGTCATCCTGGAAGAGGCCCCCGAGCCGCCCGCGAGTGCCGCTCCCGCCGGGCCTTCGGTCCCGCCGGCGGTGGTGCCGTGGGTGCTGTCCGGGCGGAACACGGAAGCGCTCAAGTCCCAGGCCGGACGGCTGCGCGAACTCCTGCTGGAACGGCCGGACATGGACCCCGTGGACGTCGGGTTCTCGCTGGCCACGACGCGCACGGCGTTCGCCGAGCGGGCGGTCGTGCTGGGCGAGGAGCGCGACAGCCTGCTCGCCGGGCTCGCGCTGGTCGCCGCCGGTGTGCAGACCAAGGACGTGCTGACCGGGACCGCGGCGGCGGACCACAAGGCGGTGTTCGTCTTCCCCGGCAGTGAGTCCGGGTGGCTCGGCTCCGCCGCCGGGCTGCTGGACGAGGCGCCGGTCTTCGCGGCCCGGATGGCCGAGTGCGAACAGGCCCTGGCCCCGTACGTGGACTGGAAGTTGACCGAGGTGGTGTGCGAGGGGCCGGACGGCCCGGCGCTGGATCGCCCCGGCGTCCGCCAGCCGGTGCTGTGGGCGGTGATGGTCTCGCTCGCCGCGCTGTGGCGCTCGGCGGGCGTGCACCCGGCCGCGGTCGCCGGGCACGCCGTGGGCGAGATCGCGGCCGCGCACGTCGCGGGAGTGCTGTCGCTGGCCGACGCCGCCAGGACCGCGGCGCTGACCGCCGGGGCGGAGCCGAGCAAGGAGGAACTGGCCTCGGTCCGCCCGCGGCAGGGCGCGGTGCCCGTCTTCTCCAGCCGGGACCTGGCCTGGACCGACGGCACGGACATGGACGCCGAGTACTGGTGCCGCAGCCCGCGGGAGACCGCGCCGTTGCGGGAGTTGGCGCTGGCCCTGCTCGACGGCGGGTTCGGCGCGTGCGTCGAGGTCAGCCCGGACCCCGTACTGACCGCGGGCATCCGGCGGGCCCTGGACGACGAGGACCTGCAGAAGGGCGCCGGAGTCACGATCACCGGGACACTGCGCCACGGGGAGGCCGGACTGCGGTCGTTCGTGGCGGGGCTCGCCACCGTCCATGTGAGCGGGACCGCGGTGGACTGGGCGGCGGTCCTGGGCGGCGGACACCGAGTCGATCTGCCCACCTACGCGTTCCAGCGGCAGCGGTACTGGCCGGCCGCGCCGACCCGTAAGCCGGTGGCGGCGTCCCCGGGCGAGCAGCAGTTCTGGACCGCGCTGGAGGAAGGGGACATGGCCGCCCTCGCCGGGGTGCTGGGCATGACCGAGCCGCTGCGGGAGGACATGCCGCTGGGCACGGTGCTGGCGCAGCTCACCACCTGGCGGCAGCGCGAACGCGACCTCGCGCAGCCCGGCGGCCTGCCGGGCGACGGCGAGGAGGGCGGGACCGACAGCGGGCCGGCGGACGGGCCGGGGGCCCTGGGATGGGTACGGCAGCTGTCCGGCCTGTCCAAGGCCGAGCAGCGGGAGCTGCTGCTCGAACTGGTCCGCCAGGAGATCGCCGCGACGCTCGACTACCCCTCCAGCGACTCGATCCACCCCACCGGCGACGTCTTCGAGATGGGCATGACGTCCATGTCCGCCGTTCAACTGCGGGAAAGAATTATCGAGCAGACTGGACTTAAACTGCCGGAGGGCTTTGTCTACGACCTCTATTTTCCGGAAGCGATCGCAGGCTTCCTCCTGAGTGAGCTTCCGGACGAGCTTCAGGAAGGCGCTCCTGGGGATTCTTGAGGGTTCCCCGGAAGGCGGGATCATGTTAGCGTCCAACGGGCTTCTTTGGACGGAATTCCGCCTTCGTGACAGGTTGGTCCGATTTAGCACCTCAGGCTGCGGCGCAGGGAAAGCGACCGTCCGCCTCTGATGATGGGTGAACAAGTGCCGAACGAAGAATCGTGGAGCGTCATCTCCGTCCCCACGTCGAACTCTCTTATTCTCGGTGTCGATTTCCCTGCGGCCGGACGCCGCGAGGCGGGGTTCGGGGACCTGGCGGCCAAAATGGGGTCCGCCTGGTCCGGCCACGGGTTCATGCAGACCACGCTCCCTTCCGTACGCGTGACCGAGCGCCCCGCGGGCGACTTCTACACCGAGCACTGGATGCGGGGTGTGGACTGGGACAAGTACGAGGTGGTGGCCGTGCTCGGCTACTGTCTCGGCGGTGTCTACGCGGCGGAGATCGCGGAGCGGGTGGCTCGGCGGCAGGGCACCGAGCCCCAGATCGTCCTCTTCGACGGGCAGGTCACCGACGTTCAGCTGCTCGCCGCCGAAATCAACAAGATGGTCGCCCTGGCCGGCCCCGTCTTCTCCGACGAGGAGGCGGAACAGGCCAGGAAGCGCGCCGCCGAGATCGTCGGAACCCCGTCGATCAGCCTGGTCGACGCGGCCATCGAGGTCGTCGAGCTCTATCGGGAGACGGCCTCCACCGCTTTCCGGCGGATCGGCCTTTCCGATTCCCGCAGAGACGAAGTGGTCCAGCTTTTCGAGACGTATATGTCATGGCTTTCCGCCGCCGTGGACATCGACCCGAGCCAGACCTGGAAGCGTTCCCTCGCCCTTACCTCCACGGATTACGCCACCTTGGAGGAGAACGGGGCGGCGACGGCCGTCAACGCCACCAAAATGCTCGGCCGACGCATCTCGCTCGACACCAGCCACGCCGATCTGCTGCGTGACGACTCCACCGTTCGCACACTCCTCGACCACGCCGAATTCTGAGCGTCATGAACACCACGAACAAGGAAAAGGCCCTCTGGCTGATGGAGGAGCTGGTCCCGGAGACCGGGATCAACAACTTGGGGATCGCCCTCCAGGTGAGTGGCCGGCTGCGGCCGGACGTACTGAAGGCGGCCCTGGCCATCGTTCTCGGCCGCTACGAGATGCTGCGGACGGTCTTTCGCGTGACCGGCGCGGAACTGGTCAAGGAGGTCGTCCCCGCAAGCGAGTTCGCCACGGAGATCGAGCCGCTCGACCTGACCGGCGAGTCGCTGGACAAGGACCTCACCGCGTTCGTCGACCGCCCCTTCACGCTCGACGGACGGCCCCTGGTCAGAGTCGGGTTCGCCACCGCACAGGACGGTGACGTCCTGTGCGTGGGGGTGCACCACCTGGCGTTCGACATGGTCTCCGCCGCCCTCTTCCTCCAGTCGTTCATCCCGGTCTACGACGCGATCGCGGCCGGCCGGCCCGTGCCGCCACAGGCCACCGCGGAGGTCCCGGCCCTCGCCGAGCCCGAGCCGCGGCCCGCCGATGTCGCGTACTGGAGCGAGACGCTGCGAGGCATCGAGCCGGGCGGCCTCGACCTCTGGTGCGGCCTGCCGCGCAGCCGTCAGCCGCTGATGACGGGCGAGAACGCGCGCCACACGCTCTCGCCCGAGGCGCAGCACGCCGTGCAGCAACTCCAGCGCGCGGCCAGGGCGCCCGCCGCCGCCGTGATGCTGGCCGCCTACACCGCCCTCCTCGCCTCGCACGGCGCGGGCCCCGACCTCGTCGTCGGCACCCCGGTCGATGTGCGCGGGCCGCACACCTCCGCCATCGGGTACCACGTCAACGTGGTCCCGGTCCGGGTCCGGGTGGACCTGGCCGAGGGCTTCCGCCCGCTCGCCCGCCGGGCCCGGGACGCCTTCCTCGGCGCGATGGGGCACGCCAACGCCTCCGTCGACGAACTGGCGGGGGAGATCCCCGAGATCGGCTCGACCTGGCAGTCCGCGCTCTACCGGCACCTGTTCAACTTCCTGCCCGCGGCGCCCGTCGGCGAGCTGTCCATCGACGGCATGCCGGCCCGGCTGGTGACGGTCGAGAACCCCTACAGCAAGTTCGACCTCGAACTGGTCGGCACGCCGTCCGACGCGGAGATCCTGCTCCGGTACTCCACCGAGACCCTGGCCCGCGCCGACGTCGAGGCGATGCTGCACCGGCTGGAGGCCCTGCTGATCGAGGCCGCCGAGGACCCGGACCGGCCGCTCGGCGAGAGCGCCGGGTGGAGCGGCACCGACCGCCGGGCCGTGGACCGGGCCAACAACACGACCTCCCCCATCGAACTGCCCACGGTGCAGGCGGCGTTCGCATCCCGTGCGGCGAGCACACCGGACGCGCCCGCCGTGGTCGAGGGCGCGCACACCGCCACCTACCGGCAGGTGGACGAGGCGGCGGCCGCCATCCACGCGCTGCTGGCCGGCGCGGGCGTCGGCGCGGGCGACGTGGTGGCGATCGCCGCACCCCGCGGCGAGGAGGCGGCAGCGGCCGCCCTCGGCGTCTGGCGGGCAGGCGCCGTCTGCCTGCCGCTCGACACCGGGCACGCCCCGTCCTGGCTGGCTCTCCAGCTCACCCACTCCCGGGCGAAGGCCGTTGTGACCGGGACCGGCGTACAGCTTCCCGCCGACGGGGAACTGCCGCCCGTACTGCCGCTGGAGACCGCCCCGGCGACCGGCCCCGCGACGCCGGATTCCGCCGCCGAACCGACGGCGCCCGCCTGCCTGTTCCACACCTGCGGGGACGACGGGCGGCCGGTCGCCACCGTCCTGAGCCACGCGGCACTCGCCGACACCGTCGGCCACTTCACCACCGAACTCGGCGTCGAGCCCGGCACCGGCGTACTGGCGCTCGCCGCGCCCGGCACGTTCGGCGCGCTCTTCGACCTCTGCCTGGCGCTCAGCGCGGGCGGCCGGGTCGTGATCGCGCCACAGCAGGCGCGGACCGGCGGCAGCGCCCTTCGTGAAACCGCCGACCGCCACGGCCCGAGCGTCGTCGTCCTCCCGCCGGGCACCCCCGCCCGCATCCTGGAGGACCTCGCCGGCCGGCCGCACGGGCTGACCGTGCTCGCCCAGGGCGAGGAGCTGTCCCGCGCGACCGCGCGGAGGCTCCTGGCGGCCGGCTGCCAACTGCACAGCGCCTACGGCACCTTGGAGACCACCGGCTGGGCCCTGTCCGGCCGGGTGGAGGCCGCCGACGCCGTGAACCGGGGGCGGCCGATCACCAACACACGGGCCTTCATCACCGCCCCCGACGGCCGGGAACTGCCCATTGGCCTGCGCGGGGAGCTCTGCCTCGCCGGGACCGGGCTCGCCCTGAGCGACCCCGACGACCCCGCGTTCCCGACCCGCGCACGGTACGGGCGCCACCACCGCACCGGGCAGCTGGCCCGCTGGCGGACGGACGGAACCATCGAGTGGCTCGGCCGCATCGACCGCCAAGTGGCCACCGACGACGGCCCCGTCAACCTCGGCGACGTCGAGGCGGAGCTGCTCGACCACGGCGCGGTGACCGCGGCCGCGGCGCTGGCCGTGACGCCGTCCGACGGCGAGCCCACCGTCGTCGCCTTCGCCGAGACCGCCGGACACGCCGACGCCCTCGCCGCGTCCACCGTCCCCTGGCAGGTCGTCCCCCTGGACGCGCTGCCCAGGACCCCCGACGGCCGGACCGACCGGGCCGCCCTGGCACGGCTCGCCGAGAAGGCGCTCGACCAGGGAAGCGGGCACCAGGCCCCGGCGGCGGACGACGCACTCGTACGCGAGCTCCTCCAGATGTGGCGGCAGCTGCTGGGCACCGAGGCGACGGCACAGACCAACTTCTTCGAAGCGGGCGGCCATTCGCTGCTCGCCGCCGTACTGGCACAGAAGGTCGAAGAACTGACCGGTACGTCCCTCGAACTCACCGAGGTGTTCCAGTACCCGACCCCCGCCGCTCTCGCCGCGAGGGTGCGCGCGTGACACGCGAGGCAGGGCAGGCCGCCCAGGCCTGACCGTGCCCGTCAGGAAACGGCTCACGAAACGGCTCACGAAACCGCAGGGAAGAACCTATGAGCACTGCTTTTGAGGAGCACCGCCTCGCCATCATCGGCGCCGGTGTGATGGGCACGAACATCTCGACACTCGCCATCGGCCACGGCGTTTCCGTCGTGCTGGTGGACGTCGATGAGGCCGTGCTGGACACGGCGCGCCAGACCATCAAGCAGAAGACCCGGCACGCCCAGCTCATGGGTGTGCTGCCGGCGGACCGCCCGCAGGGCACGCTGACCACCAGCGTGTCCCTCGTGGACATCGCGGACGCCACCACCGTCATCGAGGCCGTCACCGAGGTCGCCGAGGTCAAGGAGAAGGTCCTCACCGAGGCCTCCCGGATCGTGCGGCCCGGTACGACCCTGATCTCCAACACCTCCTGCATCCCGATCGACGAGATGGCCTCCTGGACCGTGCGCCCCGAGGAGCTCGTGGGTGTGCACTTCATGAACCCCTCGTACATGATCAAGATGGTCGAGGTCATCCGCGGCCCGCGCACGGACGCCGCCATCCTCGAAGAGGTCACCGGGCTGCTCGGCGTCCTCGGCCGCGAGGCCCTCGTCATCGACGACTCGGCCGGCTTCGTGATCAACCGGCTGCTGCACCCGCTGATCAACACCGCCGCCATGCTCGTCCAGGAAGGCGTCGCCTCCGTCGAGGTCGTCGACGGCCTGCTGGAAGGCTGCCTCGGCCACTCGACCGGTCCGCTGCGCACCGGCGACCTCATCGGCCTGGAGAACCTCGTCGACTCGCTCAACGTGCTCTACGAGCGCCGCGGCGACGAGAGCTGCCGCCCCTGTGACCTCCTGCTCGCGAAGGTGCGAGACGGCCACCTCGGCCGGAAGACCGGCCG
This sequence comes from Streptomyces sp. UF-297, assembly GCF_058245575.1. Lineage (NCBI taxonomy): Bacteria > Bacillati > Actinomycetota > Actinomycetes > Kitasatosporales > Streptomycetaceae > Streptomyces > Streptomyces sp. UF-297. Next base: position 9,268 of record NZ_JBSIBZ010000139.1, read on the forward strand.
AGGCTTCTACGACTACGGAAAGGTCGCGTCATGAGCGTCCAAGAGGAATCTTTCACCACCGAAGGCCTCCAGAAGGAGATCCTCGACTTCCTTGCCGAGCGCATCAAGACCACTGTCGAGGTCGACCAGGACCTCTTCGCGTCCGGCGTCGTCTCCTCCATGTTCGCGATGCAGCTCGTCGTCCACCTCGAGGAGACGTACGACATCGCCATCGTCGGCGGGGACCTCAAGCTCGACAACTTCCGCACCGTCCAGACCATGGCCGGCCTGGTCCTGCGGCTCCGCGACACCTCGGAAACGACCGAGAATGCCTGAGCAACTGGCCGGCGAGCTCGCCCTCATCGACGAGCTCGCCGGCGGCCAGGCGGCCGACTGGGACGTCACCGGCGAACTGCCCACCGACCTGCTGCGCACGCTCGGTGCCCGGGGCCTGCTGTGCGCGCAGGTCCCGCAGACCTACGGCGGCCTCGGGCTGAGCAGCCAGGACAACGGTGAACTCACCGCCCACGTGGGCGGCCTGTGCAGCTCCCTGCGCAGCATCATGACCTCGCAGGGCATCGTGGCCTGGGCCATCCAGCGATTCGGCGACCGCGACCAGCGGCGCCGGTTCCTCGCGGAGCTGACCGGCGGCAAGCTCACGGCGGTCGGCTTCAGCGAGCCGGGCGCCGGCAGCGACCTGGCGGCCATGCGGACCCGCATCGAGCCCGACGGGGACGGGTTCACCGTCCACGGCGAGAAGAAGTGGGTCACCGGCACCCGCTACGCGGACTTCGTCCTGATCGTGGGCCGCAACGGCGAAGGCGACGGCGCCGCCGCCGCGGTGGTCCCCGTGGACGCCCCGGGCGTGCACATCGAGCTCGTACCCCACCCGATGGGCTGCCGGGCCGCCGGACACGCCAACATCCGACTCGACAACGTCCGCCTGCCCGCCACCCACGTGCTCGGAGGCGGCGGACAGCCCCTGTCGATGCTGTTCACCACGGCGCTCTCCTACGGGCGCGTGTCGATCGCGTGGGGCTGCGTCGGCATTCTCCGCGCCTGCCTGAACACCGCCGGCAGCCACGCCAAGCAGCGGGAGCAGGGCGGCGTGGCGCTCGCCGAGCACCAGCTCGTCCGCAGGCACCTGGCCGAGATGTTCATCGCCGAGCAGGTCGCCCTGCGCGCCTGCGAACACGCGAGCCGCTGCTGGGACTCCGCCTCGCCCGACATGGGCCTGATGGCGGTCCTCGCCAAGCACGTCAGCGCCGGCCACGCCGCCCAGAGCGCCGCCACCGCGGTCCAGCTGCTCGGGTCGGCAGGCTCCGAGGACGGGCACGTGGTGGCCCGCGCATTCCGGGACGCCAAGCTCATGGAGCTCATAGAAGGCAGCAACGAGATCTGCCAGCTGATCCTGGCGGACCACGCCCTGTCGATTTCCGACGCACACAAGAACCTTGACGATGCGAAGCAGGTGGGAGGACCCCGTGGCTGACAGCCAACCCCTCGTGAAATGCCTGGTCTGGGACCTGGACAACACCGTCTGGGACGGCACGCTCCTGGAAGACCCGAGCGTGGATCTGTTTCCCGGAATACGCGAGACCATCATCGAGCTCGACTCCAGGGGAATCCTGCACTCGGTCTCCAGCAAGAACGACTACGACCTGGCTTGGCAGCACCTGGAAAAGCTGGGCATCGCCGAGTACTTCGTCCACCCCCAAATCGGCTGGGGGCGCAAGTCCGACGCGGTCAAGGAGATAGCCGAGCGGCTGAACTTCGCCCAGACCGCCGTCGCCTTCATCGACGACCTGCCCACCGAGCGCGCCGAAGTGAACTTCCACGTGCCCGACATTCGCTGCTATGTGGCCGACCAGGCGACCACGCTGACCGGACTGCCCGAATTCAGCCCCGAGGTCGTCACCGTCGACGCCCGGCGCCGCCGCGAGATGTACCAGGCCAGCTTCCGCCGGGACGCCGAGAAGGACACCTTCAACGGCCCCGACGAGGACTTCCTGCGCACCCTCGACCTCGTCATGGCGATCAAGCGGGCCGACGAGGAGGACCTCTCGCGGGTCGAGGAACTGACCCTGCGCACCAGCCAGATGAACGCGACCGGCGTCCACTACTCCGACGCCGATCTGCGCGCCCTGCTGGCCGACCCGGACCACGAGGTCCTCACCGTCACCCTCACCGACCGGTTCGGACCGCACGGCGCGGTCGGCGTGCTCCTGCTGGAGCGCCACCCGGGCCTGTGGCACCTCAAGCTCCTGGCGACCTCGTGCCGCGTGGTGACGTTCGGGGCCGGCGCGGTCATCCTCAACTGGCTCATCGACCAGGCGGCGCAGGCCGGTGCGCACCTCGTCGCCGACTTCAGGGCGACCGACCGCAACCGCATGATGGACATCGCCTACCGGTTCGCGGGCTTCGCCAACGACTCCTGCGCCTGCCTCGCCGCCCTCGACGAGCCCGCCGAGAAGGACGTACAGCGGCTGCACCTGCTCGCCACCCCGCGCGAGGCGCCGACGACGATGCGGCTCACCTCGCCCGAACTGGCCGTGGCCGCAGGCGACCAGGACGCCGTCGCACACGGATAAGGGACGCGAGTTTCTCCACCGACCGGGATGTGGCGCGCCGCTCAACCGACGCGCCCTCCACGGTTGAACGCATGGTGTGCCGGGCCGACCAGCCCATATCGTGGCTGTCGGGGCGCCGGCGCGCTTTTTTATTACGTCGATATTTCCCTTGGCGGAAGAATTTCGACCAGGTATCGCACTCAACCTCCGGAATGCCGAGGGAATTGTGAACGAGACTGATGGGGCAGCTCCGACGGAATTCGCGGTAGCCGGTGCCGAGCCACTGGCCATCGTGGGCATGAGCTGCCGATACCCAGGCGGAGTCCGTTCACCCGAGGATCTGTGGGAACTCCTGGGCGAGCAGCGGGATGTCCTCTCCGACTTTCCCGAGGACCGGAACTGGGACCGCGAATCCCTGTACGGCCAGGACCCGAAGAGCCCCGGGAAGACCTATCTCACCCGGGGCGGCTTCCTTGAGGACGTCGCCGGTTTCGACGCGGGGTTCTTCGGTATCCCGCCGCGCGAGGCCCTGTCGATGGAGCCGCAGCAGCGCCTGCTGCTCGAAGCCTCCTGGGAGGCCCTGGAGCGCGCCGCCATCACCCCCGCCGCGATCCGGGGCACCAGGACCGGCGTATTCGTGGGCGCCGAGCCCAGGGAGTACGGCCCCAGGCTGCAGGAGGCGCCCGAGAGCGTTAAGGGCTACCTGCTCACCGGCACGACGACCAGCGTGATGTCGGGCCGTATCTCCTACCTCCTGGGACTGCACGGCCCCTCCATCACGGTCGACACCTCCGCCTCCAGCTCCCTGGTCGCCATTCACCTCGCCGCACAGGCCCTGCGCCAGGGCGACTGCTCGCTCGCGCTGGCCGGTGGCATCTCCGTAATGGCCACGCCCGGAAACTTCGTCGCCTTCAGCGGCCTGCGCGCGCTGTCCCCCGAGGGCGTGTGCAAGCCCTTCTCCGCAGCGGCCGATGGCACCGTGTGGTCGGAGGGCGTCGGCCTGCTCGTCCTGGAGCGCCTCTCCGACGCCGTACGCAACGGCCACTGCGTCCTGGCCGTCCTGCGCGGCTCGGCGATCAACTCCGACGGCCCCAGCGACGGCCTCACCGCTCCCAACGGCCAGGCCCAGCAGGCCGTCATCCGCCGGGCCCTGGCCAACGCGGGCCTCGCCGCGGCCGACGTGGACGCGGTGGAGGCGCACGGCACGGGCACCAAGCTCGGCGACCCGATCGAGGCGCAGGCGCTCCTTGCCACATACGGCCAGGAGCGCGCCGACCAGGGGCCGTTGTGGCTCGGCTCGGTGAAGTCCAACATCGGCCACACACAGGCGGCGGCCGGTGTGGCCGGCGTGATCAAGATGGTGCTCGCCCTGCGCCACGGCCGGCTGCCCGCGACGCTGTACGCGGACGAACCCTCGCCGCACGTGGACTGGTCGGCGGGCGAGGTGCGGCTGCTGACACAGCCGAAGCCCTGGCCCGCCGGAGAGCGCACCCGCCGCGCCGGAGTCTCGGCGTTCGGCATCAGCGGCACCAACGTCCACGTCATCGTCGAGGAGGCCCCGGCCGCAGCCGGAGCGCCCGCCGCGGCCACGGCTCCGGCGGTCACGGGCGCCGGCGCATGGCTGGTCTCGGGCCGCTCGGCGCAGGCGCTGTCGGCCCAGGCCGTCCGCCTGCGCGAATGGCTGGACGCCCGCCCCGAACAGCAACCGGCCGACGTGGCCTGGTCATTGGCCACCACACGCTCGGCGTTCGAGCACCGCGCCGTGGTGCTGGGCACCGACCGCGCCGAGCTGACGACCGGCCTGGAGCGGCTCGCCGACGGGGCCCCCACGGCCTCGGTGGTCTCGGGTGTGGCCCGGCCCGGCGCACGGGTGGGGCTGGTCTTCGCGGGACAGGGCTCGCAGTGGGCCGGGATGGGGCGTGGCCTGTACGAGGGCAGCCCGGTCTTCGCCGAGGCCTTCGACCAGGCGTGCGGCCTGCTGGAGTCGGCGCTCGGCATCCCGGTACGGGACGTCGTCCTGGGCACCGACGGCGTCGACGAGGCCCTCGCGGACCAGACGCTGTACGCGCAGACGGGGCTGTTCGCCTTCGAGGTCGGCGTCGCAGCGGTGCTGAAGGCGGCCGGTGTGGTCGCCGATGCGGTGGTGGGCCACTCCGTCGGCGAGGTGGCCGCCGCGTACGTGGCCGGAGTGCTGTCGCTGGACGACGCCTGCCGACTGGTGGCCGCACGCGCCCGGCTGATGCAGGCGCTGCCCAGCGGCGGCGCCATGGCCGCGATCAACGCGCCGGAAGCCGACGTGCTCGCCGGCCTGGCGGAGCTGCCCGGCGTCTCCATCGCGGCCGTCAACGGCCCGGAGTCGGTGGTGATTTCGGGCGAGGCGGACGCGGTGGACCGGGTCGTGACGCAGTGGCGCGAGCGGGGCCGCCGGGTGCGACGGCTGCGGGTCTCGCACGCGTTCCACTCCACGGCCATGGACCCGGTCCTCCAGGAGCTGGGCGACATCGCGGCGGAACTGACGTACCAGCAGCCGCAGTTGGTCTGGGCGGGCGCGCTGACCGGTGACGTACTGACCGAGTGCGACGGCGCGTACTGGCCCGCGCAGATGCGGCAGGCGGTGCGCTTCGCCGACGCCGTCGCCGCCCTCGCGGCGCAGGGCGTGTCGGTCTTCATCGAGGTGGGCCCCGACGGCTCGCTCTCGACGCTGGGCCCGGACGCGGTGGCGGACGTCCCGGGCGCGCAGAGCGTGTTCATCCCGCTCCAGCGGCGGGCCGACGCGGGCGCCGCGAGCCTGGTGGCGGGCCTGGCGCGGGCGTTCGTCCAGGGCGCCCCGGTAGACTGGAGCGCCGTACTGCCGGCCGGCGAGCGCGTGGACCTGCCCACGTACGCCTTCCGGCACGAGCGCTTCTGGCTCGACGGCGGAGCGCCCTCGCACGTGAGGGAGGTGCCGCCGCCGGTCCCCGGCGCGGCCGTACTGCCCCCGCTCGACGCCGGCACCGGGGTGCTGCGCGAGCTGGCGGGGCGCCCGGCGCCCGAGCAGGACCAGATGATCCTGGACCTGATCCAGACGCATGCCGCGGCGGTCCTCGGGCACTCCGCACCCCAGGCGATCGATCCCGGGCACACCTTCAAGGACCTCGGCTTCGACTCGGTGACCGGGGTCGAGCTGCGCAACAGGCTGAGCACCGCGGTCGCCATGCGGCTGCCCTCCTCCCTGATCTTCGACTACCCGACGCCGACGGTGCTCTCCGAGTTCCTGCGGGCGCAGGCACTGGGACACGCGGACGGGACACCGGCACCGGCCCGGCCCGCCGCATCCACCGACGAGCCCATCGCGATCGTGGCGATGAGCTGCCGCCTCCCCGGCGATGTGAACGCCCCCGAGCAGCTGTGGGACCTGCTGGCCGACGGCGGGGACGCGGTCGCGCAGCTCCCCACCGACCGGGGCTGGGACCTGTCGCGGCTGTACGATCCGGACGCGGAGCGGGCCGGGACCTTCTACGCGCGCGGGGGCGGATTCATCTCGGGGGCCGGGGAGTTCGACGCCGAGTTCTTCGGCGTCAGCCCGCGCGAAGCCCTGGCGATGGACCCGCAACAGCGCCTGCTCCTGGAGCTCTCCTGGGAAGCGCTCGAACGGGCGGGCATCGCCCCGAAGCAGCTGCGCGGCTCGTCGACCGGCGTCTTCGTGGGCGCGTCCTCCTCCGGTTACGGCGCCGACGCGCCCGAAGCGCTTGAGGGCCACCTCCAGTCGGGCATCGCCCCCAGCGTGATCTCCGGCCGGGTCGCCTACACGCTCGGGTTCGAGGGCCCCGCGCTGACCGTGGACACGGCGTGCTCGTCGTCCCTGGTGGCACTGCACCTGGCCGCCCAGGCCCTGCGGTCCGGCGAGTGCTCGCTGGCACTGGCGGGCGGCGTCACCGTCCACGCCAGCCCGTCGTGGCTGGTCTGGTTCAGCCGCCAGCGCGGCCTGGCCGCCGACGGCCGCTGCAAGGCGTACGCGGAACAGGCCGACGGCATGGGCATGGCCGAGGGAGCCGGCGTCGTCGTACTGGAGCGGTTGTCGGACGCGCGGCGGCTGGGGCATCAGGTGCTGGCGGTGGTGTCCGGCAGCGCGGTCAACCAGGACGGCGCGTCGAACGGCCTGACGGCGCCGAACGGCCCCGCACAGCAGCGGGTGATCCGTGCGGCACTGGCGAGCGCCGGGCTGGGTACGGGTGATGTGGATGTGGTCGAGGGCCATGGCACGGGCACCCGGCTGGGCGATCCGATCGAGGCGCAGGCGCTGTTGGCGACGTACGGCCAAGGCCGGCCGGAAGACCGGCCGCTGTGGCTGGGCACGGTGAAGTCCAACATCGGGCACGCCCAGTGGGCAGCGGGCGTCGCGGGGGTCATCAAGACGGTGCTGGCGCTACAGCACCGGCAACTTCCGCGCACGCTGCACGCCGAGGAGCCGTCCTCGCGTATCGACTGGGATGCGGGTGCGGTGCGGCTGGTGACCGAGGCTGCTCCGTGGCCGGAGGTGGGGGAGCGTCCGCGGCGTGCGGGTGTGTCCTCGTTCGGCATCAGTGGCACCAACGCGCACGTGATCATCGAGGAGGCGCCCGACGACGAAGCGCCGATGCCTGGCTCTGCGTCTGCGCCGGTGGGCGCTGGTGGTGTGGTGTTGCCGGTGGTGCCGTGGGTGGTGTCGGGTCGGTCGGCTGCTGGGCTGGTGGGGCAGGCCGAGCGGCTGGCGGGGTTTGTCGAGCGGCGTCCGGACGTGGACGCGACCGGCATGGGGTGGTCGCTGGCGTCTTTGCGTGGGGTGTTGGAGCACCGGGCGGTGGTGCTGGGCTCGGATCGTGAGGAACTGGCCGCTGGTATAAGGGCGTTGGCGGAGGGCCGTGAGGTCCCGGGGGTCGTCTCTGGGGTGTCGGCTGGTGGTGTGGGCAAGGTCGGCTTCGTGTTCACGGGGCAGGGTGCCCAGCGGGTCGGTATGGGCCGGGACTTGTATGCGGCGTTCCCGGTGTTCGCCGAGGCTTTCGACGCGGTGTGCGCGGGGTTGGCTGGGCATCTGGGGGGTTCGCTGGGGGCGGTGATCCGTGGCGAGGGTGAGGTGTCCTG
>NZ_JBSIBZ010000013.1:0-132382 GCF_058245575.1 Streptomyces sp. UF-297
GTGACATCGCTCCGTCCCATGGCAGTTTCAGCATTTGTTCCAGTTGCCACTGGTACGGCCCGGTGTCCGCGCGGCACTTGCGCGCGGGCTGGGGGCGCGGGGGCTTGTGGGGCCGGGACAGGGGTACGGTGCCGTGCTTTTTCCATACGGCGATGACGCGTCGATAGGTTTTCTGGTCTGCTGCGCCATTGGCGGGTTTGATGCCGAGCTGTTTTTGTACCCGCTGGATTGCCAGGCAGTCCTGCTGTGACATCGCTCCGTCCCATGGCAGTTTCAGCATTTGTTCCAGTTGCCACTGGTACGGCCCGGTGTCCGCGCGGCACGTCGCCGCGGAGGGGAGCGCCGGAGCCGCGATTGCAGCCGACTGCCCGCCCGGCAGAGCGGTTCCCAGGACGGCGACAAGCATCAGGAGGTGAACGAGCCCGCGTCGTCTTCTGACCGGTCTGCCGGCGACTGCACCTAGGTCTGCCTCTGCCACGTGAGCTCCCGGATTCGTTCTGCGAGGAGTGAGGACCTCTCCCACAGGTAGCCGTGCTGCTGACGGACTGCCACCGAAGCTAGGCCGAAGGGCCGGTATGCCATGGCCGAGGTGTACGACGCCGTGGTGGCACGGCCAGGAAGACGGGGCCAGGCAGTACCGTGCGCTCACGGCGGGTGGCGATCCCTTTCGGGCGCTCTCAGTCCCTTGGGAGGGCTCGCCATCCGTGACCGTACGAGCTGTACGCCCGGATCCGTTACGAAAGGCATGTCCGCGATGCGGCTGAAAGCACTCCTCCGTCGCGCCGTACCTCGGTCCAAGGTCAGAGTAGGCGCAGCCGTCGTGGCTGTCCTCACGGCCGTCGCGGGGGTGGTGGCCCTGAGTGACGAGGAGGAGGGGCCGAGGCCCCTCACCACCGAGGAAGCGCAGCAGCTGGCGATGGTCCGCTTCAACGCCTACGAGTCCAGCCCCGTCACGGTCACGGTGACGGTCCCCGACGGCTCCGACAACACCGTCGTCCACGGAGTGGTGGACTACCGAGCGCACCGCGCGGTCGGGACATTCGCCGCGGAGAGCGGCGGCAGGCCGCGGCAGACCGGCATGCTCGCCTGGGACGCCACCGGCCTCGCGGTGGCTCTCTCACCTTCGCCAGGTGCGCACAAGCCTCCGTCACCTCCGCAGCCAGGTGCCGCGCGGCCGCCCGCGGGCATCCTGCGGGCAGCCGGGGAGCTCTCGCCACGCGCCTGGTCGCCGCGCGTCTATTCGAGTGACCCTCTGGACAGGGCCCTGCGCGTGGCCATGGGCCTGGGTGCGAATCGGCCGGACAACGCCCAGCTGCTGGCCCAGTCCGGGCCGCGCCGTCTGGAAGAGCGCAGCGAGGCGGGCCGCACATACACGCTCTATTCCGGTCCGCGGCCCCGCCCGCAGACGACTGCGCCGGCATCCGGCGCACCGGTCGCCGAGCGCCCGGCGGCGTCCCCGCTGACGTACTGGGTGGATCAGCAGGGCCGGTTGGGCCGCGTCGAGATCCGGTTCGCCTCGCTGCCCCGGCCCGCCCGAGTGGAATTCACGGGCAGCGACAGGAAATTGAAAATCCCGGCCCAGCCCTGGCAGAACGCGGCTGGACATCAGTAGCAGGCCCGGGCACTGCTGTGGGGCACGGGGGGGCGATCTAGTGGAGGCCCCTGGCCGCACTGGCGCCCTTGTCCGGGTCCGCTCCGACCGCTCCTTCTACGCCGACCCGCCCCCCCGAAGGACGCCAGGAACGGGGCGGCCACGCCGCCACGGTGCGAAGTTCACCTGTCCCGACCCCGGTCATTGCGCGTACGACACGCCCGACGCGAGTGGCCTCGACCGGTGTTGCGATCACCGGCACGGGGCCTTGTACATGGGTGTACGGGACTGTCAGAGGATGCCGACCCGCGGTCGTCCGGATACGGTCGGCGCATGGGGCACGGGCCGGATGGCCTCAGGTAGAGCGCGACGTGCCTGACGCGCCGGTTAGGGAACTCGCGGGAACTTTCCACCGTCCTCGGATTCGTGGAGGCATAGGCCGGCCCGGACCCGTGGCGTGCCGCACGAGGTGGTGCAGGCCGCCATTCGGGGACCCCAACCAAGATCTTCTCCCGGTTTCTCCCAGACGAGCATCGCAGTCACAGGAAGGGCCTGGCTCCCAGCGAGGACCAGGCCCTTGACCTGCTACTTCTCTGTCGGAGTGGCGGGATGTGAACCCACGGCCTCTGCGTCCCGAAGCAATCGCGCCTCCGGCGCGGCGGTTTCCCGGCTGAAGCGGACGGCCAAGCCGGCGTGCCCGTTCGGACGAATCAGCGCGGCATGTCGCCCCTGGCCGGGCAACGCTCAGCACATGGACCAAACACCAGCCGCCAGGCTGCGGCCCGGCCGGGTTCCCGTACTCCTGCTGGCCGCCGCAGCCACTGTTGCGGTCGCCGTCGGCACACCGGCATCGGCCACACGGGCCGCCGCTGCCGACCCCCGTACCGTCCCCGCGCCGGACTCCCGTACCGTCTCCGCCTGGCTCCCCTACTGGAACGTGGAGACCGGTTACGCCGACGCGCTTCGCCACGCGAGCCAGCTGCACACCGTCAGCCCGTTCTGGTACAGAACCAAATCCGTCACGGACATCAGGAGTTACAAGGGAGCGGGCGCAGAGCACATCATCGACGGGTTGCACGCGGCCGGCATCAAGGTCGTCCCCACCGTCGTCGAGAGCCTCGACGCCAAGGCCATGGCCGCTGTGCTGGGAAACCCCGCCCAGCGCACCGCGCATGTCAACGCGCTGTTGAAGGTGGTCGCAAGCCGCCCGTACGACGGCATCGACCTGAACTACGAGAAGATGGACGTCACCCCCGACAAGCAGTTGCGGTCCCGGGTACGGAACGGATACAACGCGCTGATCAGCGAGTTGTGCTCCCGGCTGCACGCCCGCGGCAAGGTCTGCGTGATCACGGTGATGCCCCGCTTCACCGGCGACGGCGGCGCGTACGACTACCGCCACATCGGCAAGACCGCCGACCGCATGCGGATCATGGCCTATAACCTGCACTGGTCGCTCAGCGGACCAGGACCGCTGTCCTCCCGCGCCTGGTACGAATCCCTCCTGCGCTACGCCACCGCCCGCGCCCCCCGACACAAGATCGAGATGGCTTTGCCCGGGTACGGCTTGAAGTGGACCAAGGGCGTCAAGAGCCGCGCGCGCCTGGTGACGTGGCAGCAGGCGGAGGACCTGCGCCGCAGCAAGAACATCCCCTACCACTTGCACACCTCCGGCAACGCGCACTTCAACTACAAGGAGGGCCAGGCCGAGCACGAGGTGTGGTACCAGGACGGGGACGGAGTCGCGGTCCACCTGCCGGTGCTGAAGAAGTACGGGGTACGTAACACCGGCCTGTGGGCGCTCGGGCAGGAGGACCCGGAGTTCTGGAGCGCGGTCCGAGATCATTAGCCGCAGCACCGCCTCGGGCGGCGAGCCCGCCCGCGCGGTATACATCAGCGGACATGAGAGCGGCCTTCGTCTGATCCTGTGCTCCGTCACAGAGGCAGAGGAATCAGTACGAAGGCCGTGGTCGTGAGCTTCGGGTATCAGGGCGTCCTGCGGGATGCGTTCGCCGAAGTGTCACGCTTCCCGACGCAGTTGTGCGCGTGTGCTGTCGCGGATCACGGCCCAGAGGACGTTGAGACGGCGGTGGGCCGGCGCCAGCACGGCCTGGAGGTGGTCCTGGATCAGCGGATCTCGGTGATCAGGTGTGCCAGGCCCTGGCTGAAGCGCCGGCTCATCTCTTCGACGGTGTACTGCCGAGCGTCCGCGCGGCAGCCTTCTCTGAGGCGAGCCAAGTGCTCGGGGGTGCTGAGCAGGTCCACCACGGCGCGGGCGTACGCCTCGGCGTCGTCCGGCGCGATCACAGCGTTATGGCCGTCCTGGAGATACTCGAACTCGGGTGCGTGGTAGGGCCAGGGCGTGGTGACGATGGGGGTCTCCAGGGCGAAGGAGTCGACGGCGCACAGTCCGACCCGGCCGGGCATCAGCAAGACGTCGCTGAGCGCGCCGAGGAGGGCCTTGCGTGCGCCGAACGCCTGCCCGACGGGGAGGATCTGTGGTGTGCGGGCCGCGGCCGCCTCCACCAGATCGCGCTGCTCGCCGGTTCCCGCGACCAGCAGGCGGAAACCGGGGAGCAGCGCGGCGGCTCGCTGTGCCGCCTCCAGCAGGAAGTCCAGCCGTTTGCCGGTGCTCAGGGCGCCGACGAACAACGCGGTCTTGCCCTCCGTGAGGCCGTACTCCCTTCGCATGTCGGCCAGTTGGCGCCTGCTCAGCTGCTGGCGCGTGTCTCGCAGGGCCGTGGTGTCGATCGCGTTCTGCACCACCGTCACCCGGTCGCGGGGGAAGCCGCGCGCCTGTACGGACCGGGCGCCGCCTTCGGTGTAGGCGAAGAACCAACGGGCGCGGCGTGTCAGGGCGGCCTTGAGTGACTGTTCCAGCGGCGAGTGGCGCTTGGTGTACGTGTGGCCGTGCCCCCACATGGCCACCGCGGGGCCCCCGCTCGCCCTCGGCCGGAGCAGCAGGGGGTACAACTCCAGGTTGTGCAGGGCCTGTTCCACCACGACGACATCCGCGGTGCGTACCAGGGCGGTGGCCCCGAGCCGCTTGTGCACCAGGGAGCGGCCCGCGATCCGGAGAGTCCGTTGCGGCAGCCGCACCGCTTCCTCGACGGGCACGGCGTCCTCGCGGGCCCGCAGGTCCGTGTCGTACGGGGCGCCGTGCGCGATCACCAGGTCGATGCCGCCGGCGTCGAGGTCTTCGGTGAGCTTTTGGAAGAACGGCCGCCGGAACTCCGAGAGAAGCGGTACGACCACGGCTACCCGCGGGCGGGGCAGGGGAGTGGGGGACGAGGGCATGGACCGCTCAGCCTTTCGGTGCGGCGGAATGGAGGGTGGCCAGTGAGTCGGCCACCTGGCTCAGCGCTTCGTCGATGCGGGCGGCGCACGAGCGCAGGTCGTCGATGGGGAGGCCGCACGGGTCGCCGATATCGTCATCGCCGGGCGCGGCAGGGGGCGTTGCGCCGCGCATGGCCGCCGCGTGTCCCACCGGGTCGGGGGAGGTCCCTGGCCCGCCGCCGAGGCGGGCGAACTCCCGGAGTGTGAAGCAGCGCCGCAGTGACTTGGGGTGGAGTCGTGCGGCTGCCTCGCGGTGTTCGCGGGCCAGGCCGAGGACCACATCCGCTTCCGCCACGAGGTCGGCGGTCAGCCGTCGGGTGGCGAAGTCGTGCGCGTTCCCGCCCAGTTCGCCGAGCACCGAGGCCGCCAGGGGGTGCATCGGCGCACCGGGCTGGGCGTGTGTGCCGGCGCTGCTGACGCGGATGCCGGGTGCTGTCGTCTGCAGGCGTGCCGCGAGCATCCGCTCCGCCAGGGGGGAGCGGTACAGGTTTCCGGTGCAGACGAACAGCACCTGGGCCCCGGTCATGTTCCTGCGTCCGGGTTGGTCGCCTGTGCGGCCACGGTGTCCGTGCGGCGTGTGTCGCGGGGGCGGGGCGGGTTCAGGCGGGCCGGGGAAGCGGCGGCGGCTTCGCCGTATCCGTATCCGTATCCCTTGGATTCGTGCTGCCGGACCATGTTGAGGATGGCGCCGAGGGCCGGGACGCCCACGGAGCTCAGCGCGCCGGCCGCCGCCCGTGCCCGGTCGCTGGGGGTGCGCCCGGCGCGTACGACGAGGATCGCGCCGTCGGCGGCCGGGGCCAGGCCCACGGTGTCGGCGACGGGCAGCAGCGGAGCGCTGTCCACGATGACCGTGTCGAAGGAGGAGGCGAGGTCCTCCAGGACCTGCCGCATGCGCTGCGAGGCGAGAATCTCGGACGGGTTGGGCGGTACGGGGCCCGAGGTGAGCACCCGCAGATTCTTCTCGCCGATCTGCTGCATCACCTCGGCCGCGCTCGCGTCGCCGATCAGCACGCTGGTCAGTCCGGCGTCCTGGATGAGTCCGAGGGTGCGGGCGACGCACGGTTTGCGCAGGTCGGCGTCGACCAGGCAGATGCTCTGGCCCGTCTCGGCCAGCGAGAGGGCGAGGTTCACCGCGGTGGTGGTCTTGCCCTCGCCCGGCAGCGGGCTGGTCACCACGATCACCCTGGGTCTGCGGTCCACCTGGGCGAATTGGAGGTTCGCGCGGATCAGCCGGAAGGCCTCGGCGCGTGCGTTGTGCGTGCCGGGGGCCACGGCCACCGGGTCGGCTGACGCGTCCTTGTCGTAGGGCAGCCAGCCGAGCACCGGCAGTCCGGTCACCTTCGCGAGGGCGTCGCCGGTGCGCAAGGTGGTGTCCAGGGTGTGGCGCAGCAGGGCGAAGGCGACGCCGGCGCACAGCCCGGCCAGGAGTCCGGCTGCGGCATTGAGCAGGGGCCTGGGGGAGACGGGGGCGGTGGGGATGGCTGCGGTGCGGGTGATGCCGATGTACACGGGGAAGGAGTCGCCCCCGGGTGGGGTCTCCAGGAGGATGATCTGCCGGCGGGCTTCCGCGGCGAGGGCGTCGGAGACCTGCGCGGCCCGGGCGGCGTCGGAGTCGACGACCGTGATGTCGATGAGGACGGTGTCGGGCTCGGCGGCGGCGGTGACCCGTTCGGCCAGGCGGCTGGGTGTGGTGTTAAGGCCCAGCCGTTTGATGACGGGGCTGAGGACACGGGGGCTGGTGACGACGGCGGCGTAGGACTTCACCCGTGCCTGGGAGAAGGCACTGCCCTGGTTGAGCGATGCGGCATCGGATGTCGAGCGTGCGGCGACGAACAGCTGACTGTGCGCCTCGTATTGGTCTTGGGAGACGGCGGTGACGCCGAGGCCGGCACCGAGGCCGAGCAGGGTCAGCACGGTGATGGTCAGCCATCGTAGGCGCAGCGCCTTGAGGCAATCGCGGAGATCCAACCTGTACCCCTCATCGGGTTGTCCCGGGCACGGCGGCCGCAGTGTCCGGAATTGAGCAGCAAGATTTGATATATCCCTTTTGTGACCTCAGGCCAATTCGCATCACCCTTCAGCGAGTTGCCTTCACCCATCCGAGGAGTCCGTGTGCGATACCGCTCCACTGTTGTGGCTGCTCGCTCGATGACGGCCGCACTATGGGCCGTGGGCCTGAGCCCCGCCTTCTTCGCCGTCGTGGTCTGGGGGGACGCCCGGTCGGCGACGGGCGAGCCTGCCCTCTGGGGCGAGACGAAAGTGCAAGCAGTCCCGGACGCCTGGCGGTTGTACGCCGGGACGCTCTACGGCCTGGTGACGATCGGGCTGCTGCTGTGGGTCGTGGTCTGCTCCTGGGCCGGGCCCCGGCCCCGGGCGAGCCGCCTGGGCACCGCCCTGTCCCTCGCCGCCCTGGCCGTGTACGCGGGCCCGGTGCTGTCCGGGGTCTTCGGCGGCCATGGCGGCGTCGGCGACTGGCGGCTCTGGCTCGCCCCGCTGGCCATCGTCGCCCTCCATGCGGCACCGGCCTATTCGTCGGACGACCTGCTGCGCCTGTTCCGTATGATCCTTCGGGTCTATACGTGGGGCAGTCTGGGTGTCATGGCGATCGCCCCCGACTGGGCGCTGGCCGTGAGTCACATCGTGAACTTCCGGCTGCCGGGCGTCGGTTCGCACCGCCTGATCGGGCTTGCCAACCACCCCATCCTGCTGGGTGTGCTGGCCACCGCCGCCCTGGCCGTGGAAGTCGCACCGCTGCTGCGCACGCGGCTGTGGGCCGCGCACGCGGCAGCGGCCGCCGCGGTCCTGTTGCTGGCGCAGTCGCGCACCGCCTGGATGGCGGCACTGGCCGGCCTGCCGTTCCTGTACCGCCGTTCCGTGGCGCACCGCGTGCACCCCCTGGTCATGCGGGGGCTCGTGCTGGCCTTCGCGGCCTGCGCGGCGCTGCTCGTGCCGGCGACCACGAAGCTCCTCACGGCCACCTGGTCCGACAGCGAGATCACCTCGCTGCACGGCCGCACCATGGTCTGGGACGTGGCGCTGGACGCTTTCCACACCAACACCCTGTGGGGCTACGGGCCGACGCTGTTCACCGACCCCGCCTCCCCGGCGCACGGGGCCTTCGAGCATGCGCACAGCCAGCTCTACCAGACCCTTGGCACCTCCGGGCTGGTCGGACTTGTCGGCCTGGTGCTGTTCGTGGCCACGCTGCTGTTCGCGGCCCTACGCTGCGCGCGGGCGAGCGCCGGGCTGACCGTCGCGCTGGCCGCGATCGTCCTGGTGTTCTGCGTATCCGAGGCCCCGCTGCGCGGCGTCGGCTTCAGCCCCTACCTTCTCCTGGTCGTCCTGGTGAGCGCCCTCGTGCTGAGCGCCGACAGCAAGGAGGCGGATGGGCACGTGGCCCATCCGCCGTGTTCCCTGCCCCGGCCGGCCGCCTACGGGCGGTCGGTGCGGAGCCTGTCGAACAGCTCGGACGCGGCGGGCTGTCGCAGCACGACGCGGTAGGAGTCTGCCGGGTAGGGGCGCTGCGGCACCGTGCCGTAGCGCACCCGCTCCTCGGGGACGGCCCGGAACCGTTTGACCAGCCCGTACAGCTCGCCGAGCGAGTCCAGGCCGGGGGAGGCCGTCACCGAGGCGGTGATCGCGTCCAGCATCCGGTAGAAGCGGCCCGGACGCAGCAGCGACCCGTCGGCGCGCACCTTGTCGGACAGCCGGCTCATGAACCGCTGCTGGCGGGCCATCCGGTTGATGTCGCTGCCGTCCCCGACGTACGAGCGTGCGCGCACGTAGGCGAGCGCGTCCGTACCGTGCAGGACCTGCCGTCCGGCGGGCAGGTCGAGTCCCACGTTGGGGTCGCGCTCGGCCCGGGGGAGGGTCATCTCGACGCCGCCGACCTCATCGACGATCTTCTTGAACCCGTCGAGCCCCAGGACCAGATGGTGGTCCACGGGGATGCCGGTGAGTGATTCGAAGGTGCGGATGGTGCAGGCCGCGCCGCCGAACTGGAAGCTCCAGTTGAACTGCGCGAACATGGCGCGGCTGGCGCCGCCGTCGGCCGATTGGCAGCGCGGGATACGCACCATCAAGTCCCGTGGCACGCTGGTGACTTCGGCTCGCTTGCCGTCGGCGGACAGGTGGAGCAGAAATACGGTGTCCGAACGGGCGCTGCCCAGTTCGGGGCGGTAGTCGGAGCCCATGACCAGGATGTTCAGGGCGGAGTCCACCTTGCGGGGCCGGTCCGCGGTCTGCGGGGCGAGCAGCTTCTCCGTGGTGTCGTCCGTACGGATATTGCCGTCGAGTTTCTCGTACGCCCACCACCCGGACAGCCCCGCCGTCATGGCAGCGAGGACACTCACCGCGATCAGTGCCCGCACCACCTTCCGTCGGCGCGAGGCCGGGCGCACCGGCTTCGGTGTCTCGTCCGGCATGCCTACGCCCCGACCAGGTCGACGCCCTCGCCCACGGAGGAGGCCGGCGCCGGCACGGCGCCCGCATCCGCCTGTTCGGCGAACCAGGCGATGGTCTGCCGCAGCCCGGCCTCCACCGGTGTCCGGGGCTCCCACCCCAGTTCGGTGCGGGCCCGTGCGATGACGGGCTGGCGGCGTTTGGGATCGTCGTGCGGCAGCGGCACCAGGACGATCTCCGAGGAGGAGTCGGTGAGGCGGCGGATCCACTCGGCGAGTTCCAGCATGGTCATCTCGCGGGTGTTGCCCAGGTTGACCGGCCCGGGGGTCGACGAGCGCAGCATCGCCAGGACGCCCTCGACGAGATCGTCGACGTAGCACAGCGATCGTGTCTGGGACCCGTCGCCGGTCACGGTCATGGGCGCGCCGCGCAGGGCCTGGTGGATGAGCGTCGGTACCACGCGGCCGTCGCCCGCCCGCATCCGTGGGCCGAAGGTGTTGAAGATCCGTACGATCCCCGCGTCGGTGCCCCGGGTCCCTCGGTAGGCCATGACCGAGGCTTCGGCGAAACGCTTCGCCTCGTCGTAGCAGCTGCGCGGGCCCACCGGGTTGACGTGCCCCCAGTAGCTCTCCGGCTGCGGGTGTACCTGCGGATCGCCGTACGACTCCGAGGTGGACGCCAGGACGAACCGCGCGCCCTTTTCCGTGGCCAGCTCCAGCGCGTGCCGCGTGCCCTCGGAGCCCACATGGAGCGTCTCCAGTGGATATCGCAGGTAGTCGGCGGGGGAGGCCGGGGAGGCGAAGTGCAGGACCGCGTCCACCGGCCCCGTGACCTCGATACCGCACGCGACATCGCATTCGACGAGGTGGAATCCCGTGTGTCCCGCCAGATGGGCGACGTTGCGCGGACTGCCCGTCAGGAAGCTGTCCAGGCACACCACGTCGTCGAATCCGGTCGCCAGGAGCCGCTCGCACAAGTGCGAACCGACGAATCCTGCCCCTCCCGTTACTACTGCGCGCATCTGGCTCTCCCTCTCTGATCGGAACGCGAAGGCGTGTGGCACTCCTCGATCACCGTGTTCACCATGCGAAAGTACTTGCCGGAAAAGTGATAGCTCGTGACGTTATTGACCGATTCGTCCGAAAGGAGGTGCAGAATGCAGGAACTGGCCGCTCGACCATCCGTCAAACGGTGCATCGACCTGTCCCTCGGGACCGTCCTCCTCCTGCTGTCGGCACCGCTGATGGCCTGCATCGCCCTCGCCGTAAAGGCCACCTCGCCCGGCCCCGTCCTGTTCCGGCAAGCGCGGGCGGGCCGGCACGGCCGCCCCTTCGCGATGCTGAAGTTCCGCACCATGCGCCCGGGCAGCGACGCGGCGCGCGCGGCGCTGGCGGGTCACAACGAGGCCGACGGCCACCTGTTCAAGCTGCGCGACGACCCGCGCGTCACACCGGTCGGCCGGCTGCTGCGGCGTCTCTCCCTCGACGAACTGCCCCAGCTCATCAATGTCCTCAGCGGCGAGATGTCCCTCGTCGGGCCGCGTCCGCTGCCGATGGAGGACTCCGACTACACCGGGCGGGCCCGCGACCGACTGCTGGTGCCGCCCGGCATCACCGGGCTGTGGCAGACCAGCGGGCGCTCCGACCTGTCCTGGGAGGAGATGCTGCGCCTGGACCTGTACTACGTCGAGCATCACTGCGCGCGGCTCGACCTCGCCCTCCTGGTCCGTACGATCCCCGCGGTCCTCACCGCCCGCGGCGCACACTGACCCGGCACGGCCATGGGCGATGAAACAGACCGGACAAGGGCCGGGCCCGGCGAGAAGGGCGCCGCACGGGCGCGCAGCACGCTGCGCGCACTGGTATGGAACTACTCCTCGGCCATCGCCGGCACCGTCCTGCAGCTCGCCTACACCGCCTACACCGCGCGCGCCGTCCTCCCCAGCAGCTATGCCGCGTACGCGACCGCGAGCAGCGCCCTGACCGTCGTCGGCTACTTCGCCGGGGCGGGCCTGGCCGGCTACCTGCTGCGCGCCGAACACCTGACGCGGCAGACGGTACGCACCGCCTACCGCGTCTCGATAGTGACCGGCACCCTGTGCTGCGCCGCCACACAGGCCACCGCACCCGTCATCGCCCAGCTGCTGCGCATGCCGGAGGCCTCGACCATCGTGCAGTTGCTGGGACTGTTCTTCCTGGCTCAGCCCGCCGGGAACGCGGCCACCGCGGCACTGCGCAGGCTGGGCTGCGCCCGCTTCTGTGCGATGACCGACACCCTCGCCCAGTTCACCGGCATGGCCACCGGCTGCGCCCTGCTCGCTGCCGGCTGGAGTCCGTACGGCCTGGCCGCCACCCCGGCCGTGACCGCCGCGGTCACCCTCCTCGTCGCCGCGCCGCGACTGGCCCGCCTCCCGGTCCCGCACGGCCCGCCGGTCCCGGCGCGCGCGGTGCTCGGGCTGTCCGCCGCCTTCGCCGGATACGGACTGATCCAGGCCTTGATCAACAATGTCCCGCTGTGGGCGGTCGCCCGCTTCCTGGGGCCGGTCACGGCCGGCCAGTTCTCCCGCGCCTCCCTGACCGTCGGACTGCCGGTCGCCCTGCTGTGCCAGAGCCTGCGCCGTGCGCTCGTACCGTCCCTGGCGCGCACCAACGGCGAGGGGCGCAGCCTGGGCGGCGCCCTGCCCGATACGCTCGGCGCGGCCTCGGCCATCGCCTTCGTGTCCTTCGGCGCCCTGGCCGCGGTGGGGCCGGCCGCGCTCGCGCTGCTCCTGGGGCCGGGGTGGGAGCAGGCCTGCTCACTGGTGCCGTACTTCGCCGCCGGCGCCGCCTTCGTGCTCCTGTGCCAGGTCGGCCACGCCGTGGACGAGGTCATGAAAGCGCTGCGCGCCCTGCTGCACAGCCAGCTGCTCGTGCTGGCGGGCACCGTGCTGTTCCTGACGGTCGTCGCATCCCGCGGTCCGGTGCTGATCGCCGTGTCGGGGGCGGTGGCCGCAGCGGTCGGCCATCTGCACCAGCTGGTCCGCTGGCACCGCGCCGGTCTGTGCCCGATGCCGTCGCTGGCGGCGCCCTATCTGGCGCATGCGGCGATCGGCGTCGCGCTGTACGCCTGCGGCACGCTGGGGGCGCACTTCGGCGCCGGGCCCCTGTCCAAGATCGCGTACGGAGTGCTGGGCATGGTGCCCGTGGCCCTGCTGTGCGTGGTGCTGCGGCGCCGACTCCCGCTGTACGCCGCGGCGGTGGCGCGCGGGCTGGTCACGGGGTGACCTCGCCACTACCTCGCCGAAGGGTCACTGCGAGGGCCCGGCCCGGGCGCGCTCGGCGAAGCATGGACTCGGCGAAGCATGGAGGCGAGCGTGCCGCAGACCACCTGGTGGGCCCTTTGGGCCGGGAGGGTCGTCATGCCGCCCATGCAGAGATAGGGCAAATGATGGAATATCGCCCGAAAATCGTCACCTTACCCCCTCCCTCTCGCGTGTGACCCACCGTCAGCTGATGAGATATGGCCCCATGAAGATCGCGCTGGTGCACAGTTTCTACGCCTCCGGTCAGCCAAGCGGCGAGAACGAGACCGTGCACGACCAGATGGCGGCGCTGCGGGCGGCCGGGCACGAGGTCGAGCTGGTTGCCGCGCGGACCGACGACCTCGTGAGCGAGCCGCTGTACCCCGTGCGGGCGGCAGCCCGGGTGGCAACCGGCCGCGGCCGATCCCCCCTCGCCGCGCTGCGCGCTCTGGCCCCGGACGTCGTGCACGTCCACAACCTCTTCCCCAACTTCGGCCGGACCTGGGCGCGGGAGTGGCCGGGCCCACTGGTCGCGACCCTGCACAACCACCGCCCGCTGTGCGCCGCCGCCACCCTCTACCGGGCCGGCGCCCCCTGCACCCGCTGCCCCGACGGCGACCGCTGGGCGGGCCTGCGCTTCGGCTGCTATCGCGACTCCCGGACCGCCACCGCGCCGCTGGCCTGGGCGGGGCGCAGTGGCGGCGGTCGAGATCCACTGCTGGCCCGCGCCGACCGGCTGGTCGTCCTGTCGGAGCGGAGCCGGGCCATGTACGAGCAGTCGGGTGTGGCGGCGGAGCGGCTCGCACTGGTCCCCAACTTCGTCCCGTTCCACCGGAGTTCAGCGGAGGGCCCGCCGAACGGGGACGGTGGACGCTGGATCTTCGTGGGCCGCCTCACCGAGGGCAAAGGCCTGCTCGAACTCCTGCGACAGTGGCCGGAGGGCGCTGCCCTGGACGTGGCCGGAACCGGCGAACTCCTCGACAGGGCAAGGGAAATCGCCCCTCCCGGCGTCCGCTTTCTGGGGCAGCTGGACCGATCCGAACTCCGCACCCGCCTCCCGCAATGCCGCGGCCTCGTCTTCCCGGGCCTCGGCTGGGAGGCGGCCTGCCCGCCTCTGGTCGTCCTGGAGGCGCTCGCTGCCGGACTGCCGGTCCTCACCTTCGAGGGCACATCCGTCGCGGAAGTGGTGCGCGAGCAGGGTACGGGACTGGTCGCCGCCGCACACACAGCCCTCTCCGACGCGCTCGCGCAGGCCGCCGCGCGCTTCCCTGCCCTGCGCGGGCACTGCGCGCGCGTCTTCGAGGAGCGATACGCGCAGCCGGTGTGGGTCAGGCGCATGACCGCCCTGTACGAGCACGTGTCGGCGTCGCACCAAGGCGTAACGGCGCACGAGGTGTCACAGCAGTGAAGCGGCGCCGCATCACCGACGTGCGGTCCCGTCTCGCTCTCTCCCGGCTGCTGTTCTGCCGGCGACCCGGCAAGGAGCTCGCCGACGCTGGCCTGTGTCTTCGAGACCAGTCGCGCCCCGAGGCGGCCGCACGGTGCGGTTCCCTCCCCGACCGGGCCCGCGGTGACGGGCACAAGTGGTGCACCGCCTCGCTCGTCCCTGCGCTGGAGGTGGTGATCGCGGATGCCTTCGCTCAAGCCTCAAGCCGAGGACGTGCGTGCCAAGTTCCCGGAGTCCGGCGACACCGACTACAGCTCGTGGGTGTGCGGCTGGGGCGAAGCGCGATCCTTCGATGTCAGCGGCGGCAGGGGCGATCTGGCGGCTCTTGTCAGGCTGCATACGAACGCGTAGGGCAGCATGGCTGTCGGGTTCGCTCCACGCTCCTGGCGCGGGGCGAACCCGACAGGGCTACGAGTTCGGCATCCTCCGCTTGACTCCGTTCACACCGCTGGGCTGCAGGCTGTGGACGAGCACGATCCGCAGAGTCGTCAGGGGAGTTCGCCCTGAGTCAGGCGCGGTGGGCGCATCGCGATCTGTGCCAGGTAGGCCGGGTTGTTGCGCAGATAGCGTCGCCACAGCCGACGCGGCTCCTTGGCGAGCCGGTAGGACCACTCCAGTCCGTGCCGCTGCATCCAGCCGGGTGCCTGCGGCTTGAGCCCGGCGTGGAAGTCGAAGGCGGCGCCCACGCCGATCAGGGCGGGAGCGGTCAGTCGGTCACGGTGCTCGGCCATCCACCGTTCCTGTTTGGGGGTGGACAGGCCGACCCAGACCAGATCCGCTCCACTGGCGTTGATCCGCTCGACGATCGCGGCGTCTTCTTGCGGCGTGAGCGGCCTGAACGGCGGCGAGTACCCACCGACGATCTTCAGACCGGGGAAACGTCCGGCCAGTCGTTCGCCGAGCAGTTCGGGTACGCCCGCTCCAGCCCCGTAGAGGTACGAACTCCAGCCCCGTTCGGCCGCCTTGGCCAGTACGGTGGTCATCAGGTCGGGGCCGTACACACGGTTCATCCACGGTGCGCCGGCCCGCCGGCCGGCCCACACCATGGGCATGCCGTCGGGGACGGTGAGCCCCGAGCGGTTGTGGATCGTGCGCAGTGCCGGGTCGCGCCGGCTCTCCATCACCCCGTGCACGCCGGTGACGCACACATAGGAGCGCTCGCCCGTGTCGATCCAGCGAGTGATCTCATCCAGTGCCATCGCGGGGTCGACCGTGCTGATGCCGACGCCGAGCACATCGACCCGTGCGATACGCGGTGGACGGCGCTCGGCCGCAAGCTCGGTCACGCGAGGCACGGAAGGCCCGCCAGCTTGGCGCTCACCTGGTCGTACACCCAGCGGTAGGTGGCCTCCAGGCCCGTCAGGAGCGGGATGGAGGGCTCCCAGCCCAGTTCCTTGAAGATGCGGGCGTTGTCGCTGTTGCGGCCGCGCACGCCCAGCGGACCCGGGATGTGACGGTGCGTCAGCTGTACTCCGGCGATCTGCTCGACGATGGCGTAGAGCTGGTTGATGGAGACGAGCTGATCGGAGCCGATGTTGAGCGGGTCGGTGATCTCGCTGCGGGTCAGGCGCAGGGTGCCCTCGACGCAGTCGTCGATGTAGGTGAAGCTGCGGGTCTGCTCCCCGTCGCCCCAGATCTCGATCTCGTTCGAGCCGGTGAGGACGGCGGTGGCTACCTTGCGGCAGGCCGCCGCCGGAGCCTTCTCCCGGCCGCCGTCCCAGGTCCCGTGGGGGCCGTAGACGTTGTGATAGCGCGCGATCCGGGTGGCCAGGCCGTAGTCCTCGCGGAAGTGGCCGGCCATCCGCTCGCTGAAGAGCTTCTCCCACCCGTAGCCGTCTTCGGGCATGGCCGGGTAGGCGTCCTCCTCCCGCAGCGGCGGAGCGACGGTGGAGGTCTGCTTGCCCGCGGCGTACACGCAGGCCGAGGAGGAGTAGAAGTACCGTTCGATACCGCAGTCGCGGGCGGCGAGGAGCATGTGGGTGCTGGAGAGGACCGAGAGCATGCAGGCGGCCTTGTGGGACTCGATGAAGCCCATGCCCCCCATGTCGGCGGCCAGGTGGTAGACCTCCTCGGCGCCGCCGTCCAGCGTCCGCATGCAGGAGTCGCGCAACGAGACATCGCGTACGACGTTTTCCGCACCGTCGTGGAGCTGGTACCAGGCGTCCAGCGGCTTGCGGTCCACGGCCCGCACGCGCTTGCCTTCCGCGAGAAGCGCACCGGTGAGGTGGCCACCGATAAACCCTCCCGCACCGGTCACCACGGCATCGATGTGCGGCATGGTCGCCCTCCTTCTAGTGGACGGAATGAATCGCCGCAAAAGTTACATACGTGCCGTCGCTCGACGTGGATGAACGCAGCGGGCGACGGCGTCCCCATCCGTTTGGGGCAACGCGAACAGCCCGGACGGCGCACCTGGGGCAGGGGCTGCGAAAGGTGTCCCTGGAAGCCGGTGCCGGCGCAGTGAGGGCTCGTGATGATGGTCCGGTCGTGGTCGCCGTTCGCATCTGGGTGCTGCGGGAGAAGGAGAGGATCCGGGGCACACGTCATCGGCGCGGGAGGGGCGCGACCGGGCTCAGGATGGCTGAACTGGAGCACCGAGTGCGTGAGTTGGAGCGCTCAGTGCGTGAGCTGGAGAACGAGAACGCGTTCCCGGGGAGAGCGGCGGCCTTCTTCGTGAGAGGGCCGGCGAGGTGCCCATTGCCTTCCGGGCAGAGCCCGAACTGGGTTTGTGGTCTCCGGGGGCTGGGCCCACCGCTGCGCTCAGACGAGCGGCTGGTGACCACCCAGCAGCGCGCGTTCGGCACCGGGGGAGTCGACCCGCAGCGCGCGGGCACCTCCTTATGCCGCCGCCGTTGCGCCGGACAGTGGATGCTGCCGGCACACGCCCACGGGACACGGGGCAGACCGGCTCGCGGGTGCTTGAGTTGCGCGTCACGGGCCCTGGGACGAAGGGAGAGCGGTGCCGAGCAAGTCGTTGCCGTGGCTGCAGCGGAGCCTGGGGCGATTGCGAGGGCTGGAGGCCGATCCGGATCCGATGCTGGATCCACCGGCGGACGCCGACGCTCCCGATGCCGCGTTCGTCATCGCGCTGTCCCTGTTGATCGCCGAGTCCTTGCTGGCCAATGGCGCGTCCGCCGAGGAGACGGCGGCCGGCATATTGGTGACTTCGGAGGCGTACGGACTCCGGTGGTGCGAGCCCAACGTGACGCTGTGGGTGGTGTCTCTGTCCGGCCGGATGGTAGACGACACCGTGCCCACGGTCGAGCAGCGCGTGGTGCGCCGCCGGACCACGGATTTCACCACCCTGGCCGCCACACAGCAGCTGATTCAGGAGATCAGCGAAGGCAAGGTGTCCGCGCCCGAGGCGCGCGAGCGCGTCTTCGCCCTGCGCCCGGAACCCGTGGACCTGTCCAGGCAGAGCCGGGCGGCCCGCTGGGGCAGGAATGCCGCGCACGGTGGAGTGGTGGCCGCGGCCGGCAGCCTGGTCGCCGGAGGCGACCTGCACGTCATCCTGCCGTCGTTCATCGCTGCCACGCTGGCCCTGCACATCGCCACGACCCTGGCTGCCTACGGAGTGCTGCCCTTCTACCGTTTCGCCGTGGCCGCGCTGCCCGCCGCCGCGGTGGCCGTCCTCATGGACCAGATCGGACACGCGCACGACAGCCCGGCGATCATTGTCGGCGGAGTGCTGGCGCTGCTGCCCGCCCTGACCGTGATCAGCGCGGTCCAGGACTCGCTCACCGGGCATTACCTCACCGCGTACGCGCATCTGATGGACGCTCTGCTGGCCTTCCTCGCCCTGGTATCCGGTATCGGCGCCGCGCTCACGCTCGCCGCTCGGCTGGGCAACAGCCTGCCTTTGCTTCCGCAGACCAGCGAGCTGGACTACTTCTCCTGGCGCCTGCTGGGAGTGGCGCTGTTCACCCTCGCCATCGCTTCACGCATGCGGGTCCCGCCGCGCGGGTGGATCATCGTGATGGCCATGGGGGTCGGCGGCCTGGTGGCCTACATCGCCCTGCGGGACACGGGCCTCTCCCGGCTGCTGTCCATCGGATGCGTGGCCGTGGCGATCGGCACGGCCGGCCAGCTCCTGGCCCGCAGGCAGGGCGTCTCCGCGCTGCCCTGGGTCATCCCTGCCACCGCCCCCTTCCTGCCCGGGAGCATGCTGTACCGGGCCCTGAGCGAACTGGCCGTCGGAAACACACAGGGCGGTACCTCGCACTTGGTTCAGGCCATCGCCTTGTGGATCACTCTTGCGGTAGGGGTCAGCGTCAGCAGCGAAGCGGTCGCCTTTCTACGCCAACTGCGCAGTCGGCACCAGCAAGGTGGCGTCATGGGAAGGACCTAGCACCAGCGCTGGTCACAGCCACGAGGAGTGGGTCCGGGCACGCGGCAGGGGCTGCCGTACACGTCGCCAACGAAGGCAACGCAACCGCTCTCTGCTGCCTGTGATGACGTCCATGAACCCCTTTTCCAACTCACGTGGACGAGACGGTTGAGGCCCTGGCCGCGCGGGCGCCGGGCCTGCGTGAGGCTCTGGTGGGCCTGGGCGGAGGGGACTTCGTCATCGTTGGCGGCTCCCTGATTCCCATCGGCCGGATCCCCGCGACCAGCCGTACTGCAGCCGGAAGCACACGAGGCACGGCATGAACCCCCAGGTCGTCGCTCGCCCGGACGGCACCCCGTTGTGGTTCTCGCGAGTGCTGCCCGGGCGCCCTCCGGCACGTGGTTCAACTCACGCGTCCGCCCGTCGAAGACGGCGCGAACGAGCGGGCCGCGGCCCAGCCGACACCCGACGCGGGTCTTCACCTTCGCGGCATCGGTTTGTCGGTCCCCGGAGGATGAGGACGGCGGCCCGGTCATGGATCCAGCGTTCGCTACTGACCGTGCCGCGGCGCGGCTCCGCTCCCCGCACCTGCGTGGCGCCGAGCGGCCTGGGGGCACGTGGTTCGCGCCGTGGCATAGGGCCGTACGGCTTCGAGGTGGTCGGGCCGACTCACGGCGAGCAGGTTCGAGCGGTGCTCGTCGTCGGTCAGGCACGAGGCCAGGTCCGCGCCGCTGACAGCGCGCAGTTCCCCACAGACCTCATCGATCGCGAAGACCTGCTCGTAGTGATCGAAAAGGAAGCGGGCCAGCTCCCCGGGATCCGCCCCGCAGTGGGCGAGCTGCTCGGGCAGGAACTCGATGAAGAGGGCCGGACGGGCGCGCTCGATGGTCTGCTCCGCGCCCCGCAACGCGAACAGGTCGTACCCCTCGACGTCCACTTTGAGGATGTCGGGCGCGCCCAGGCCCGGCGCGGCGGCCAGGCAGGCGTCGATGCGCGTCTGCGCGACAGTGACCGTGGCAGCGCTCGGGCCGTTCAGCGCGGCCGCCGCGCTGTGTCCGCCGCTGTTAACCGTGGAGAGGTGGAGGGTGAGGGAGCCTTCCGCGTCCCCTACGGCCATGTTCATGATTCGTACCGCGTCGGAGCAGGAGTTGAGCGCGAGATTGCGCTCGAGGGCGGCGACGTTGTCCGGTACGGGCTCGAAGGCGATCACCCGTCCGCCGGGGGGCAGTTGAACGGCTCCCGCGCAGGCGTACAGGCCGATGCTCGCTCCCGCGTCCACGATGCACCTGCTGCGTCGCGCCAGGAGTTCGTAGAGCTCCATTTCCAGGCTCTCGTGACCGCCTGCCTGCAGCGCGGGCAGGACGCAGCGGTCACCACGGGCCGCCGTCAGCCGCAGGCCGCGGTAGGTGACCGCGGGGATGTCGTGTGACGGCGGGAAGGCGGAGCGGTACAGACGGGACGAGACGGCGCGGGTGAGGCGGCTTCCCTGCCAGGGCGTGCCGCGCAAAGCGCGCCTGCCCCGCTGGATGAGTGCCGCCATCAGACGCTGACGGGCCGTCAGCGGGGCAATGCGAGTCTGCTTCATGGATGCATTAGACGATGCGATATCCGTGCGGTGGTGCGAGGCGCACGGTCCGCGCTGCGCCGAACGGATGATTGTCGGATTCACGTCGAGTGTGGAGTTGTCCCGCATCGAAGTCGATGCAGCCCTTGAAAGGAATTCGCTGACTCATGTCCAAGGGGATGCGGGCGGCGAGTGCCGATGCCGTCGCGAGAGCCTGTGCCCGCACCCGGACCTGAAGATCCGGGGCTGGCACCGCGGGCGGCACTGGGTGGTTCCCTTCGGTTTTCGCGGACTCGCGGGGCTCCGGGTTGTGTGAAACTGGCGACCTCGCGTGATCGGGAGCCGCGCATTTCGTACCAGCTGTATCCACGCCGACGAATCAGCCGCCCACAAAGGCGAACTGACGGCTCATCAAATCACCCGCGAGCTGCTGGACGACGGCGCGGACGCCGCACTCGCAGCCACTGAGGGTGCGGACACACCCAAGGTGACTAGCACAGCAATAGCTGCGACAACGTGCCACCAGCGCCCCCCGAAGCGGCCGACGAACGCCTTGGTCGCGTAAAAGACAAAGGACGGCACCAAGGACCGCGACAGCGGCGATCACGGCGAATGCAGCTGCGTGGATGCCGCACGGCCGGAGGTAGCCTCATGCGCATGCATGTGGTTGCGGTTCTCGCGCTCGATGGGGTATCGGCCTTCGATCTCGCCATACCCTGCCAGGTGTTCGCGCTCGTCACCGGTCCCGACGGGACGCCCGCCTACGACGTCCGGGTGTGCGTCGACCACGAGACAGCGGCAACGGCCGGGTGCACGGCGCCCTTTCGTATCTCTTCCTCGTACGGTTGGGACGACGCGCTCGGCGCGGACACGGTCATGGTGCCCGGCATCGCTGCCGAAGGCGCCCCGGACCCCCGGGCAATACGGCTGCTGCGGGAGGCGGCGGACGGCGGAGCCCGCATCGCTTCCATCTGCACCGGCGCCTTCGCCCTGGCGCACGCCGGGCTTCTGGACGGGCGCAGCGCGACGACGCACTGGAGGTTCGCCGATGCGCTGGCCGAGCAGTTTCCGGAGATCCACGTCGACCCGTCCGTGCTGTACGTCGACGAGGGGCAGGTGCTCACGTCGGCCGGCATCGCCGCGGGCCTGGATCTGTGCCTGCACCTGGTGCGCCGCGACTACGGTGCCGCTGCCGCGGCGGACGCCGCGCGGATGCTAGTGATGCCGCCCCAGCGCACCGGCGGGCAGGCGCAGTTCATCAAGCACCGCGCACCCGAGACCGATTCCGCCGACCTTGGCGAGACGCTGCAGTGGATGCAGGGCAAGCTCGGCGAACCGCTTTCCCTGGCCGACATCGCGGCACACGCGATGATGAGCAGGCGCAGCCTGGCCCGGCACTTCCGCGCCCAAACCGGCACGACACCGCTGCGCTGGCTGCTCGCTCAGCGCGTCCAGCGCGCCAGGGAACTCTTGGAGACGACGGGGCTGCCCCTGACGCAGGTTGCGCAGGCGACCGGATTCGGATCGGTCGAGACCTTCCGCCACCATTTCGCCCGGCAGGTCGGCACGACCCCGTCCGCGTACCGGGCCACCTTCCGCCACTGACGGCGTCCCGGGCCCGGAGCCTGGCCGTATCTTGCGCACCATGGGCACGCGCGCCGGTGTTGCCGGTCGGCGGGCGCCGGAAGACTGATCGCGCTCCCGCTTCCCGGCCCGTTCCGGGAACGCGCCACGTCCTCACGTCACGGAGGTCCTTCATGCCTTCCCCGTCCGTTCCTCCGCGCCCCGCGCGCCCGCTGCGAGTCCACACCGTGCTCTACGACGGTGTGGAGGAACAGGACTTCGCCGGCCATATCGAGGTGTTCGGCATCGTCGGCGAGGAGCGCCTCACCCAGTCCTTCGTCACTGTGGACGGAGCTCGCCGGGTGACGACGTCCGCAGGCATGGAGATCGTCTGCCGGGATGCCTGGGCGCCTCACTCGGCCGACGTGATCATCGTCCCCGGCGGGGGCTACGGCGACGGCTCCGGCCTCCAGCGGGAGATCCGCCGCGGCATCCTGCCCCGGGCAGTCGCGGCGGCCCGGAGAGAGGGCCTGGTCCTGGGCGCGGTGTGCTCGGGCACCATGCTGCTGTCCGCCGCCGGCTTGACGAAGGGACGCCGCTGCACCACCCATCACATCGCTCTGGACGACCTCCGGGCCCAGGGGGGTCGCGTGGTCGGCGGCCGGGTCGTCGACGACGGTGACCTGGTCACCTGCGGAGGCGTCACCTCGGGCGTCGACCTCGGGATCTGGCTGATCGAGCGGTTCTTCGGCCCGGACACGGCTCTGTTCGCCGAGGAGGTCCTCGAATACGAGCGCCGCGGCATCGTGAACAGCGCGTGACCGGCGCCGCTCCCGGTACGCCGCCGACCGTGCTCCGGCTTCCGCGTATCGCGGACGTACCACACCCGACACGGACGACTTCCCCATGACCACCTACGGCATGCTCCTCTTCGACACCGCCGAGGAACTCGGCTTCGTCGGTCCCCGGGAGGTCTTCACCACCTCCGCCGCCCTGCGCGAAGGGCTGGCCAGCGCCCTGCCCTGACCGCAGGCCCCGGCCCTGTCCGCTGCGCCAAGGGGATGAGAGTTCTGCCGGATCACACTCCGGACGCCCCCGATCGACGTGCTCCCCCTCCCCGGAGGATCCGGCGCCCGCGAGACCGAACCGCGTAACCCTCGCGTCACCGGCTGAATCGACGCCCCAGCCGCACGGGCCGAGTCGGCCGTCAGCGTCCGCACCGGCGCGCTCCTCCTGCACGCCGCCGGCCCGGCGCGCGTCTGCCGGGTCGCCACCCTGGCAGTACGAGGAAGCGCTTGGCGGCCCGCGACAACGTCACCGTCGTGTCCGACGCCCGGTACGTCGTGGACGACCGCCTGCTGACCAGTCAGGGAGTTCCGCCGGAATCGGACAGCGCGCTCCGGCTCGCAGGACATCCGCATGGCCGCGAGCACGCCCGTGCAGTGCGGCGTGAGATCCGGTACGACCCGGCGCTGCCCTACCTCGCGGACGAACCACTCGCCCGCTGACCGCTCCAACCGCCCCGTCGACAACGAACACAGGAGATCCGCGTGAACCGACGTACCTTGCTGCGCACCGCGACCGCCCTCGGCGCCGCCGGCCTCGCGACCGGCGTCACCGCCACCACGACCGCCGCGGTCGCGGCAACCGGAACCGCCTCACCCCCCGGGCCCGGCCGCCGCGGCCCCCTGCGCGTCCAGGTCGTGCTCTTCCAGGGTGTCGAGGAGCTCGACCTCGCCGCCCCGTACGAAGTGCTCTCCGCCTCCGACCGCTTCACCGACCGCGACGTCAAGGTGCGCTACGTCGCCCTTGACGGTCCCCGTGCCGTCACCGCCTCCTTTGGCACCCGGCTCCGTGCAGACAACCGCTGGGCCCCCGAGGAGGCGGACCTCCTTATCGTGCCCGGCGGCGGATACGCCCGCCGCGAGGGTCCGGGTGTCTGGGCCGAGATCCGCCGGGGCGTCCTGCCTCGTGCCTTGGCCGCCGCCCGCCGGCCGGGGCTGACTATCGCCGGCCTGTGCACCGGCGTGATGCTCCTGTCCGCCGCCGGTGTCACTCGTGGCCGTCCCTGCACCACCCACCACAGAGCGCAGCCGGATCTCGTACAGCAGGGCGGTGTGCTGAAGAAGGCCCGGGTCGTCGACGACGGCGACCTGGTCACCGCCGGCGGTGTCACCTCCGGCCTGGACCTCGCCCTGTGGCTGGTCCGCCGTGAACTGGGCGTCGACGCCGCGCTCGGTCTGGAGTCCATGCTGGAGTACGAGACTCGCGGCACCGTCTGGACCTCCTAGAGGGTTCTGACCGCACGTCAACCCCCGAAAGCCTTCCAAAGCCTCAGGCCGACGCGCCGATGGGTCTCTTCTACCGCCACGTCGGCCTCACTCTCACCGTCGACGACGTAACCGGCGAGGAAGAGGCCGGACTTGACGCCTCCGTGGAATTCTTGTCCCGTATCGCCGCACAGTGGTCGTCGCGGATGTATTCCGGTTCCCCGCCGGAGGACAGGTCGGTCATGGCAGTCGATGGTGAGAACCGTCCTTGTGCCCGGAGTTTCGCACCCTGTCTCCGTCCTTGCCTCCAGTTCCGTCGCCTCATTCGCCCGCTTCCTCGGGGGCACCTGTGCACTGGCATCCAGAGCGGGGTCGCCAGGCAATCGGACATACTCCAGGTTTCCGGATGGGCCCGCGGTAGCCCGCGCGACTTCTGGATTGGCGCCAACGACTACAAGAGTCACGACGGCACCTTCCGGGAACGGTTCGTATGACACGCTCCAGAATTCATTGCTATCCCATGCTCACTCGGCCCGGGGGCTGTCCGGTGTGACGCGTAATGATCTGACAGGTGACTCGGTGGGCTCTATGAGAGACGAGGAGATGTGTCAGATGCAGAGTGGGCATGGCTCATTCCGCATCGGCCTAAGGGGATGAGGCGTGGAGGGCATGGAAAGAAGGATTGTGAAGCCGCGAGAAAGTTTCAGCCAATCACTTCCCGTCGCTGCCCTGGCCAGTGGAACGCTGGTGTTCTGAACCGCGTGGTCATGGAGCCGCGCCGGCTCATCCTCAGCACACACAAGTGGCCACTACGGCTCCATCAGCATTGACTACGGACGCGCCTGGGCGTGGGTTGCCGCCCCCTTCCCCCCAGCGAGCGCGCGGCACTGATCCCAGACGCCAACATGGCTCGGACGGAACAGAGTTGACGCGTCCGCCCCAGTGAATCGGTCAGCCCGAGCCCCGGGGGACGGTGCTGTCCATTCCGCCACGGCAGATGGGGGCCGCCTCTGTCCTTGCCGTTGAGCCCGGTCTGGGTGCGCAGCTCACGGAGTCGCGCGCCCAGGTTGTCCCGTCCGGCCTGAAAATCGGAAGTCACATGGTGGAACGTACCCCTGCCTGGAATTCCGTTGTAGGCGTGGCGTGATGCCACGCCGCGTCGCGGGCCTGGCACGCGGCGAGCACGTCAGCGGGGTCCTCGCTCAGGACGACGCCGAGGGTGGTGTTCTGGTCGTCGAATGCGAACCGGATGAGGAGGCGGGAGTCGAAGAGGCAGAAGTCCCAGTTAGGCAGTCCGATCCGCTCGGCCTCGGCCCGGCCGAGGTTGCGGATGTCCTCGCCGGCCGCGACGTTCCCCAGCCCACTGGCCAGCAGAAAGCGCTGCCCGTCAGTCGGCGGGTCATCGACCAGCCGGACCCGTTCAAAGCGCTTGCCCTGGGCAGTATGGGCCGGACGTTCGCACGCCACTCGTCGTCCGGCTCGGCGGCGATGTCCTCCCCGTCGAGGAACCGCTGCCACTTGGGGCTGCGGCGGTCCGAAGCGTAGCCGCGCCGGGTCTCCAGCCGCCATGCGGTGTGCTTGAACTCCCGGACGGGCGGGGTGACGTCGGAGAACGGGACAAGCTCGGAGGCCGCGCTCCTCGGCGCGAACCGAGTGAGCAGCGAGCGCGGGACGACGACGAACGCCTCCGTCTCTTTCACGTCATGGAGCTGGGCGAGATGCTCGGGATCGGTCACCCGCTCGCCCTGGACCAGGATGTCCTCGGTGCCCTCGACCTCGTACAGGGTCGGACAGTCTCCGTGGTCGCTGGTCGTGCCGATGAACCTGAGCCCCATGTGCGCCTCCCCATCGCTGGTTGATGCCTCAGCATGCGCGGATCGTCCTCCACTCCACTCCGCTTCGAGATTGCGGAAGATTGCGTGAGCTGGCAGTCGAGTTATTGATTGCGCGCAATCCGCCCCGACAACGAACTGGCCGATGCCGGATTGGAGGCCTCAGCAGTCCGCGACTCCTGCCCCGCCTGTGGTGCGAGGACACCCGCACGACGGTCACAGGCGCGGGCTGACCGTCATGCGGATGTACGTCGTAACTCCTCGGTACGAACGGGAGCGAAGGCCGCCCGAGCCGCAACAGGGCCGTGGCCGTAGTCAGGTGGCTCGGCCGCGGCGCTGGGCGAGGGCGAACAGCAGCCCGGCGGCTGCCAGTAGGGACGCGATCCACAGCGGTGTGGTGTAGTCGCTGCCTGCGGCAAGAGCTGCGCCGGCCAGTAGCGGGCCGCCGGCATTGCCGACGTTGAAGGCGGAGATGTTGGCGGCTGAGGCGAGGTTGTCCGCGCCCTGCGCGGTGGCCAGCACCCGGGCCTGCAGCGGAGGGATGACCGCGGCGCCGACCAGGCCGAAGAGGAGGAAGCCGACGACGGCCGCCGGCTTGCTGTGCACCGCGGCGAGCAGCAGCACCGAGACAGCCGCGGTCGCGGCCAGCGCGCCGTACAGCGTCGGCATGAGTGCCCGGTCCGCCAGCCGTCCGGCCAGCGGAGTACCGATGAGCATCCCGATGCCGAGCAGCACCAGCAGCAGCGGTACGGATCGGGAGTCGAAGCCGGTCACCTCGGTGAGCAAGGGGGAGATGTAGGTGAGGACGGTCAAGAACGGCGCCCACCCGAAGGCCGTGGCGGCCAGCGCCAGCCAGACCCGTCCGCGGCGGAAGACCGCCAGCTCGCGCCTGATGTCCGCCTCCGCCTCGCGCGGCACCAGCGGTACGAGCAGTGCGAGAGCGGCCAGCAGCACCACACCGATCACTGTCACGGCCCAGAACGTGGCCCGCCAGCCCAACGCTTGCCCCAGTGCTGTTCCACCCGGAACGCCGAGCACGTTGGCGAGACTCAGTCCCATGAACACCATGGCGATCGCGCTGGCCTTGCGCTGCGGCGCGACGATGCCGGCGGCGACCACCGCGGCGATGCCGACGTAGGCCCCGCCTGCCAGAGCCGACAGCACGCGCCCCGCCAGCAGCGCCGGGTAGGCCGGCGCCAGGGCGCTGACCAGGCTGGCCACGATGAACAGGCCCACCAGCCCCAGCAGCATCCGTTTCCGTGGTGCTTTGGTCCCCAGGATGGTCAGCAGCGGGGCACCTACGACCATCCCCAAGGCGTACCCCGACACCAAGTATCCCGCGGTGGGCAGCGGAACGTCGAAGTCGGCTGCCACTTCGGGCAGCAGTCCGGCGATGACGACTTCGGTCGTGCCGACCGCGAAGGCTCCCAGAGCGAGTGCGAGCAGCGCTGCGGTGCTCCCTCTCCCGCGTGTGCCTGGCGACGAGGTGGTACGTGGCGCTGCTTGTGTTTCTGCAGCGCAAAGGTTGTTGGTCATGGCTTCAGGCTCGCCTGACGGCGGGCCTTGATCAGCCGCGGTCTGCGTAATGATTGGTAAGGCTGACTTACCAATCCTGTGGGGCCGTATCGGCAACCTCTGCGGCCGCCGCGGCGAAGGCCCGTACGCGGGCCGTCTCCCCGGCCGTGCGCCACACCAGCCCGTACTCCAACGGGTCGGCATCACGGAAGGGGAGGTAGACGACGCCCCTCGGCGTGTAGTGCCGCGCGACGTCGGCGCCCACCGGTGAGATGCCCTGCCCGGCGCCGACCTGGGTGAGCGTCTCGTGCAACGTCGCCGCCGACCGGCCGCGCCGCACCGGCTGACCACCGGGAGTTCGCGACGGTGCCAGGTGCTCCTGCCAGTACTGCGGCACATCGCCGGAACAAGCGAAGACCCGGTCGCGGGCAAGGTCCTCCACCGATACTCCGTCCCGCTTGGCCAGCGAGTGATTGGCCGGGACGGCGAGCATCCGTGGCACGCGCAGCACCACCGGGCCCCGGACCAGGTCGTCCTCCTCCACCGGGAACTGTGTGACCAGTAGGTCCACCTGGCCGGTGCGCAGCGGTCCCAGCATGTCCTTGAACTGTGTCTCGTGGATCTCCACCTCTGTGCCCGGGTGCCGGACGGCGAAGATCCGGATCACGTCCATGACGAACTCCCCGGCAGCGCTGCCCAGATAGCCGACCGGCAGGACTCCCTCAACGCCTTTGGCCTCGGCCCGGGCACTCGCCAGAGCCTGCTCGATGCGCTGATAGCCCGGCTGCACCTCCTCGTACAGTCGCTGTGCGAGCGGCGTGAGACGGACCCGGCGGCTGGTCCGCTCGAACAGCGGAGCACCTATGCGACGCTCCAGGCTCTGAATGACCTGGCTCACCCTGGCCCGTGTGACGTGCAAACGCTCAGCTGTACGTCCGAAGTGCAACTCCTCCGCCAGCACCAGGAAACTCTCGATTTCGAGCCGCTCGATCATCCGGCCGACACTACCTGGCCGTCAGATCGGCCAGGCTGAGAGGGAGGAGACCGTCATGCTCGGCGTGTGCGTCTCGGCGAGCCCGCTGCTGCGGCCTTTTCGGCGGCGACCAGCAACCCTGGGCCCCATACACAGCAACCCGGGATTGAATGGTTAGCGTGCGTTGCGCATCCCGAGAATGTATGTCGCGGTGAGCGCAACGGCACGGTCGTCGTCCTGTGACAGATCCGCGAGAGCACGTGACGCCGTGATTCCCGGGATATCCGCGAGCGCCTGTGTCAGCCGTCGGCGTGCAGGCGATTCAAGGGTGCCGTCGGCGAGGCAGCCAACGAGTCTGGTGGCGATCTGATCCGTCAATGCGGGGTCACTCGCCAGCGCGCTCAGCGCATCGGCCGCATCGGCGTCGTTCGCTTCCCCGACGATCATGTCGATGAGCGTCGGGACCGCGTCGGCTACTCCACGCGCCCCGAGCGCCAGCGCTGCATACCTGCGGACCACGATGTCGGAATGCGCGAGGGCGTCCTGCAACAGCGCGGTCGCCTCACCGCTCGGAATCTCGGCAATGGACTGGACGGCGCGCTTCCGCACCTCGGCCACTGGCGAGCCAAGGCCCTCCGCCAGCAGTGCCAGTCCGCGATCGCCCGATTGCGCCAGAGCCCATCGAAGGGCTCCGGCGACGTTCGGGTCCGTCTCGCTCAACGCTGCCTCGACCAGAGCTTCCACCGGCACCGGAACCTCTTCGGCTGAGGACAGAGCCGCGCGCTGGCGCTTGCCAGCGCTCTCGGATCCCAATGCCTGGAGGAGTGCCACGATCTGGAGGACGTCTTCCCAGTCGGCGGGCTCCGCAGCACCGATCCGACGGAGTCGCGTCAGCAGCGCGGTCTCACCCGCAATGCGTTCTCGCGTCTGGCGGATGAGGTCGTCGACGAGCTCGGAGGGTGCGAAGTCGGGATCGTCCAGGGCGCTCCCGACTTCACGCAGCGACAGCCCCAATGACCGCAGGCTCTCGATATGGAAGATCCGCCGGATGTCCTCGCTGGAGTACTCCCGATAACCACCCTCGGTACGCCCCGTCGGCCGCACCAGGCCGAGCGATTCGTAATGCCGGAGCATGCGGGCACTGACCCCGGACCGTCGCGCCACATCACCGATCAACACTGCCTATCACCACTCCTAGCTGGTCATGCCGAGGGCAATGATGCGCTTCGCCTCCTCGATCGCGAACTCGAACCCGGCATCCGGATTGCGCAACAGCCATTCCGTGGCGATCGCGTGCTGACGCACGCGCGGGTCGAGATCCTCCATCGCGCCCCGCAGAGTCGGCATGATCACCTCACCGAGCGCGATCAGCGCCCGGCTGAGGCTCAACTGCATCTCACGCTCGCCGCGCCCGAGCTGCGTCGCCAACACCGCGGTCAGCCCGGGCTCTTCACCTTCGGGTACGAGCACGACCGCTGCCCGCCAGGCGCTCCGCGCCACCTCACCGTCGGCGTCGGTCAGAAGCGCCCGGGTGATCGCCGGCCACGCTCGCCGGTCCCCGATCTTGGACAGGGTGTGCAACGCCTGGCTCCGTGCCTGCGCACGCTCCGAGCGGACTTCGTGGAGAAGCTCCGGGACCGTCATGGATGGTGAATGGCGGGTGAGCGCCCACGTAAGCATTTCCCGCACATAAAATTCGGGCTCGATCGCGCATCGTTCGATGAGCTTGTCGATGAACCGCGGGTCAGGGGTCGTACCGACCGCCAGCGCTGCCTGCAGCCGCACCGAAGAACTGCTGTTCTCCAGCCCCTGGAGGGCTCGCATCGTGTTCGTGTCCTCTTTCGGCATGGTCATCGGGACCACCTCCTTGGCCACAGTGAAAGCCTTGTCACTGTGACAAGGTCAAGCGGGGCCACGCCGCGAGAACACCAGGCACCCTCTGCCCGCCGAGTCCGGCGCTTGTCATGTCAGACGAGACGTGCGACTGGATCCACTTCACCAGCGCACGCAGCCTCGAACCGGCCCCTGTGGCCCGCATCAGGCTGGTCAGGGCGATCATGATCTTCTAACTTGGCCTGGTGCTCGGCGTCGGGGGCAGTACGTCGGTCTGTTGCTGGAGCTGCGGTGAGGGTTGCCCCTGTTCCGGCCTGCTTCACATTGCGGGCGGCCTCGCGCCGGCCACCGCGCTGTTCTCCGTCCGTACGCGTATCCGCTCGGCGCTCGTACCGGCCGGGCGAAGAAGGGAATCACCATGTCTCCGGAAGAGATCGTCGATGGTCAGCTCGCCGCTTACAACGCGGGCGACCTGGAGAAATTCCTGAGCTTCTACATCGACGACATACCGGTCCACGCCTTCCCCTCGGGCGAGGTCCTCGCCGACCGCTCGGGCTCCGCGTTCCGCGAGCGCTATGCCCGGCTCTTCGCGTCCAGCCCGGACCTGCACGCCGAATTGGTATCCCGCGTCCAGCACGGTCGCATCGTGATCGACCAGGAACGGGTCACGGGCTTCATGGGCGACCAGGTCCGCACCGCCATGGCCCTCTATCAGGTGGGCGAGGAACGTATCGAGAAGGTGTGGTTCGCCATCTGAGGC
The DNA here is from genome assembly GCF_058245575.1 of Streptomyces sp. UF-297. Lineage (NCBI taxonomy): Bacteria > Bacillati > Actinomycetota > Actinomycetes > Kitasatosporales > Streptomycetaceae > Streptomyces > Streptomyces sp. UF-297. The sequence goes on from NZ_JBSIBZ010000013.1 coordinate 30,693, forward strand.
ACCATCTGAGGCACCTTCGGGACCTGAGCACGCACGCCGTCCTGCCACTATTTCCGACAGGCGCGGCCGAGCAGGTAATTCCCCGGCCGACCTCGTCCCCGACGGGAGCGCCGACCGGCTGTGCCTGCTCGGCCGACCCGGTGTCCCGCGCACGTGGCCCGGCCGCGTCGAGTTGAGCGAGCTCAGCGCGGCCCGGTTCGCGCTCTGGCCGACGTGCGGCCGTAGGAAGCCCACGGTCAAGGCGTACGGGCCCGAGGTGCTCAGCCCGTCGGCCGAGTGGGATCGGCCGCCTCGTCAGCCGACTCGGTCTGCCCGCCGCGGAACACCACCTCGACGAGCCGCTCCTGCGCCTTCAGAAAGGCCTGGGCCAGGGACAGTGCGGCGTCGTCCACGTAATTCAGCGCGGCGGTCAGGGTCTTGCTGCCGTCGGGCGTGCTGTACATCAGCGCCGCGTGGCCGCCGTGACCGCCGTTGTGGAAGAGGACGGTGCCGCCGTTTTCGCCCACGTTCTGCACGCGCAACCCCAGGCCGAAGCCGCTCTCGGGATGCGGCGTGCGCATCTCGGCAAGGAGCGGGGCCGGCAGGAGCTTGCCGCCCACGAGGGCGGAGATGAACGTGTGCAGGTCCTGGGTGGTGGAGATCATGTCGCCGCCGGCGGAGACCCAGGAGGGGTTCTGGCGGGTGACGTCGACCGTCTTCTGCTCGCCGTTCTCCTCGTACCGGTAGTAGGCGTGGGCGTGCGGTTGGGGGATCTCCGGCGAGGTGTACGGCACCACGGTGCCCGACAGGCCGAGCGGCCCCAGGATCCGTTCCTGCGTCACCCCGGCGCACGAGCGGCCGGTGACCTTCTCGACCAGCAGCCTGGCCAGTACGTAGTTGGTGTTGGAATAGCTCCAGCCCGCCCCCGGCTCGAACCGCGCCGGCTTGGACAGCGCCAGCCGTACCAACTCCTCGGGCCGGTAGGTCTTGAACCGGTTGTCCACCCACTCCTTGCCCGCGATGGTGGAGGGGATCCCCGGCACCACCGTCCCGTCCTCGTAGAGCTCACCGGTGAAGTTGAACACCCCGCTGGTGTGCTGCAGCAGCCTGCGCACCGTGACCCGCTCGTCCAGCCCGAACTCGGGCAGGTAGTCGGCCACCGGGGTGTCCAGTCCGACCTTTCCTTCGGCCACCAGTTGCAGTACCAGGGTCGCGGTGAACGTCTTGGTGTTACTGCCGATCCGGACGTGCCCGTCGGTCGGCGGCTCGGCGGTCTTGCCCAGCTCGGCCACCCCGGCGCTGCCCACCCACTCACCCCGCTCGTCGTGCACGCGCAGCTGCACTCCGGCGATACCGGCATCGACGATCTCCTGGATGGCCTTCTGCAGCTCCGGGCGATCCGGCCCGGCAACGGAGTTCTTCGTGGTGTGGAGGGACTCACCCATGGTCATTCCTTGTCTCGCGAAAGCAGGTGTACGGCGCAGTTCGACAGCACACCGTGGCGTGGCCCTGGTGGCGACCGGCCCCTTCGAAGGGGCACTGCGATGAGCGTGCACCCTGACCCAAGGTCAAGGTCAACCTCCATCGCGACCATGGGCTGACCGGGACCGATCGCAAGTCCCCGGCCTGGAGCAGACGTTGGCCGCGGACCGCGCCGACCCGTACTCCGCGATCGCCATCGAGTCCCACGCGCTCCACGCCGCCCTCGGCCCGGCCCCCGGCACGTTGACCGTCGCGGCGCGGTACGTGGTCGCTCGGGTGCCGGCCTCGGCGACCAGGGGGATGAGCTGGAACAGAGGCGCGCTACCCTCGCCCCTGTGATCGCCCACAACCCGTACCGCCAGGCGAGCGCGAAGGTCGCCGGCGACCACGGCTCGAGCCTGCGCAAGGACTCCCCGGCCGTCGCCGACGCGATTCGCGAGATCGCAGCGGCCCACGATCTGGAGGTGCGCTGAGCCGATGGCAGACGGACTCACGATCGGACAGGCGGCGGCGTTCGTCGGCATCACGATCAAGACCGTGCGGCACTATCACCGGCTCGGCCTGGTCGCCGAGCCGGAACGTGACGGCTCCGGCTACCGGCGATACGGATCGGCCGACCTGCTCCGGCTGATCCAGGTCCGGACCCTGGCCGGGGCCGGCGTACCGCTGGCCGAGATCGGTGACCTGCTCGACGCCGATCCCGAACGGTTCGCCGCCGCCCTGGACGACGTCCGTCGCCGGCTCACCGAACGGATCGACGACCTGATCGCGCGCCGCGACACGCTGCACCAACTCACACATGGCGACCGAGTTTTGCTGCCCGAACGGGCCTGCGCGGTCTTGGACCAACTCGCCGATCTCGGCTTCAGCCCCGACTACCTGGCCGCTCAACGGGAGGCCCTGGTGCTGACCCGGGCGCTGGTTCCGGAGATCTTCGACAGCTTCCTGACCCGACTCGAAAACCTCCTCGACGATCCCGAGGACGTAGAGCTGACCAAGCGCGGTTGGGATGCGAGGTCTTGGAATCCGGACGACCCGCGGATTGAGGAACTGGCGTCCGCGCTGGCCGACAAACTGCTCGCCAACCGCGCGCTGCTGACGATGCCGGCCGGATTCGAGAACCGGTCCGACGCCGCCTCCCGGTACGGACTGGTCAACCACCACCGGGAAGGCCAATCGCCGTCCATCGCCCGGTTGAACGCGCTGGTCGAGGCGAACCTGCGCGCGGCCGGCATCGATGTCCCGCGTCAGTGACGGCCCCCAGCAGACCTGGTGCCGCGGCGGGACACCCACCTTGTCCCGCCGCTTCCTGGATGGGAATCCGCCCGGCGGACTCTGAGCTTGATCACCACATGCTCACCGGCGACCGGGAGCTCAGCAGGGCACCGCACATGCGAGCCGCGCACCCGCGGAGACAACTGTCACACGCCAGACAGAGTGCCTCCTGTCCCGATCGCCCGGACCTCGATGCGCAAGGCACCGTTGGCCGTTGTGACCGTGATGCCCTGCACACCCGGTACGTTGGTTAACAGGGTCCCGCACGGATGGCCCTTCACATCCTTCATTGTCCGGACGGTGCGGCCTCGGCGGTGAACTTCGGATCGCGGGTGCCTCAAATCCCGTCAGGCGTTTGTACATATCGGCCGGTGCGTCTGCGACACGAAGAAATACCCCAACGCGATTCGCGAGAGGACATCGCTCTTGTGGCAGGCAGCGGACGCCGCGGGGTCGGACGCCGCTACTCGGTACGTGCTGCGGGCGACGTACAAGTGCCACGTGGTGGAAGACGAAGACGTCTTCACACGGCTTATGCAGCTTCGGGCGTGATAGGGAGAGTGCGGAATGGAAGCCAGCGGAGTGCATCCGGCGACGGCGCGTCTGGCTTGGTACTCCGACTATGTGCACCTGCCTGCGAACCGTCAGCAGATCAGCTGTCCATTCCAAGCCCCGGCGGCGCAGATGATTGCAGCTTTGCCAGATGGACTGGAGCTGACAGCAGGACCACGCAAGTTGCTGGAAGCCAAGCACTGCTGTGTGCGGGCTGCCCGGGACGGGACGGGCACGGAGTAGAGGCAGCGCCGGGCAGGCGCCGGTCTGGATAGGCCGTGGGCCCCCCGCCGTGACGGCGAGAGAGCGGGGCCCACGTAGCCCCTATGGTCCTGGGCGGTGCGCGGGGTGTTCAACGAGTGTGGGAAATGTGGCCGGAACGATACTCTGTGGTGCAACGAGGCCCGACATGGGTGATCGGGTGTGGCGACAAAGGGACGGTGCTGCTCCATAGTTGAAGCAGCACCGTCCCGGGGTGGCCCCCTACTTCTCCTAGGGGGCCACTGTCATAAGGTAGTGAACTGATCGGTTGTGACGCTGGTAATCAAGGCCGCGAAGGAATGAGCGCTGAACATCAGGGTCGGGTCTTCTTTGTCCTTCGAGTCACGCACCGCCACACGTGTCGCCAATCCGGCAACTTCAACGCAGGCCCCGCCTTGCGCTTCGCTATGAGATGACGTGAACCACGCAGAACTCGGGATCAGGTCGGCGACTTCGACGCACGCTGCGCCACCTTCGCCACTGTAGGAGGACTTGAGCCACGTGGGTTCCGGAATCGAGCTCCGTCCCATGGTGCTCACTTCCTTCTGTCGGTCAGCTTCCGTCGATCCTGCCCGCTGACACGTGGTCGACAAACTCAGACCATGCAATGTCGGTGAATAGCAGCGCGGGCCCCGCTTTGTCCTTGGAGTCCCGAACAGCCAAGCGTGCCGACACGATCGCGATCTCTATACACGTGGCGCCGCCCTCGTTGCTGTAAGACGACTTGACCCATGCTTCTTCCGGCGCTAGTTGAGACGCCCGGACGTGAGTGTTAATCGGACCACACCTCTCTCATTAGTCGGTCGATGAAGTTCGGCGTTTCGGCCTTCGGCAGCGCGCCATCGCGCATGGCGTCAAACCTTTGACCGAACAGCCATACATCATCGCGGTTGTCCATGACAGTGACGGTTTTCGACGTATCCATCTCGACAAGACTGTCGAGACCTTCGTCGAAATCTAGAAGGACGAAGTTGTCACCGCAGCGGTAGGTGTGTGCCTGGTCTGGAATGATGCGGATGGTGACGTTTTCCAGCTCCGTCAGCCGGATGATTTCTTCGCACTGCTCCCGCATAATCTTGGCCGTCCCCATCATGCGGCGCAGCGCCGACTCCGCAAGGATCACCCACAGGCGCAGCGGGTTGTCCTGCGTGAGAACGTCTTTTCGCTCCATCCGGATGCGGGTGTTGCGCTCCACCCACTGCGTTGTGCGTTCGTCAACCGGCTTGGCCATGTTGAACAGGGATTGCGCATAGTCTTCGGTTTGGAGCAGCCCGAACACGACGTTCTGTTGCCAGGCCCGCATGATCCGGGCGTCCTGCTCCAGGTCGACGTAGATGGGCATGCCCGACGGCATGACGTGCTTGAACGGGGTCCACGGATTCCGGCTCGTGGCCTCCCGCTGTAGACCGATCAGGAGCTGGCGATGTTCCTTGTCATCTACGCCGTAGGCATCCAGGAGGTGCTCCAGCTCGAACAGCCGGATGCCGCTCAGGCCGCTTTCGACGCGTGACACCTTGGACTTGAGGGATGACCGATTCCCGCCTCCCGTGGCCTCTATTACCTTGTCCACGGCGCCGTCCTGGGTTAGTCCTGCCTGCTCCCGAAGTCGCTCGAGTTCTGTGCCCAGTTGACGCTTGCGGAACGTGACTCCGCGTCGTGCTGCCACCTGATCGCCCTCCTAGAGCGTGTCTGGGGGCGCTGCTCGTCATGAGAGCTACCCAGTTCGCCGAATCGGCACCCTTGCTCGCTGATCCCTGCACTCAGCTCGCAAGCTTCCTTCGTCAGCTTCCCTGCTCGTGCCCATGCTCCCGCAGGGGCACTTGCCATTTCAAGCCGAATTGACGATGAGGTTGCATGTCAAATCGCAATTGCAGCAGGGTAGTTGGTGCCGGGCCGGCCACCTCCCAACGGGCCGTCTGGCAGTGCTGCCGCGCGGACACGCGAGTGGGCTCCAGCGTGGCAGCCCGGTCACCACAACGCAGGCCCCGGCTCTCGTGCTGCGGGCAATGCGACACCCCCAGCGGTGCCGCCGTCTGTCGACTGGTGGTCGGTGGCGTACAGGCCGGGGAGCGTGTCTGCTGCACGTGCCCCTCTCCGGCCTGTACGCCACACCCCGGCCGCACCCCCACGGCCAGGCAGAGGACGGCGACCCGGGAGTACCTCATGAAGCAACCCCACAGCACCATGCACCTCGACCGTGCAGGGCTGACGGTCCTCTATACCTGCGTCCCCCCTGCGCGGGGCGCAGACGCGGCGGCCACCGTCGCGCTCGACTGTCTGCGCGCCGAAGCCCGACGCCTCCAACTTCCCCTGGCGCAGCCCAAGTCGGGGTTCGTGGACCGTGTGAGCATCGACACCGCACCCCCGCTGTTCGAACGCGACGCCTTCCAGAAGGTGCAAGCCCTCGTGGAGAAGGGCGACGTACGCAACCTCCTGGTGTCCTCGCTTCCCATGGTCGACTGGAACCCCTTCCACCGCCCCCAACTCAATGACTGGCTACGCCACTTCGGCGTCACCCTGTGGGTCCTTCGGGCGAAGTTTCCCGTCCTGGAGCGCGTCCCCGACCTCGCCGCTGACGGTGCCCTGTGAACATCCACGCCGAACCCGACACCGGAACCGGGCAGCTCGCGATGGGTGACAGAGTGCGCGCCCCACACCCCCAGAAAGGCCTCGTGTACGCCATCGTCCAGGCTGACCCCGGCACCTACACCCAAGGCAAAGTCTGGGTCCGCCAGGAAGCCCCGTCAGGCCACCCCATCCGGGTGATTGGGCGCGGCTGGGAAGCCTCCATCGCCGAAGTGAAGAAGGCCTGACCGGTGCTGATCCCCGTCCTGGTGGCCGCCGTCATCGGCTGCGTCATCGTCGCCATCGCCACCCGTAAACGCTGAACCAACAACAGACAGGAGCCAACCGCCATGCCGCTCCCCACCCGAACCCCCTACGCCACCCTCACACCCCGCCGCAGGCCCCCGCGCGGGCGCGTCTTCGTCACTGGCCGGCGCACCCTGCCGGAGGCCACCCCCACCCCCGACTCCGGGCATGACGGTGGCGCGGGCGTGTACGAGCGTCAGTGGTACCGCGTCATCACCCCATGACCCGACGCACCCGCACCACGCTGCATCTCGCGTACTTCCTGCTGGTGATCGCCTTCGTCCTCGGCGTCGGCATCGCACGAAGCCACTAGCAGCAGAAGACCACCGGGGTGCCCAGCAGCAGCGCCGGACACCACGGGCGCGTTCCTCACGGAGGCCCCCACCATGCCCAGCGGGCCCAGTCGGCGAAGGAACCTCCCCGACGAAGGGGGGAACGCGCACGGCCCGCCCCCACGGGGCGGGCCACCCCACGGCCTCCGCCCCGCCCCGCCGTCAACGGCAGGGCCGGGCGGAGACCTCCAGCCACACCCGCCCGTACGAACCACGCGGACCGGGTGTGGGCAGCCCATGACAGTACGGCTGCCATCGGCCCGCCAGGCTCGCGCACCTGGCGGGCCCTCCCTCGCAACCCCGGTCAGCCGAAGGCGACAGCGCGGCAGATGAGTGCTGCGACCGTCAAGGGCCCGCCCACCGCATCCGGCACATCCCCGGCGGCGGGCAAGAGATCGTCCCCGCCGTCCGCCAACAGCCCAAGCTCGAACACATTCCCGTATCCGGGTTCATCTGGATCGGCCTGCTCGCCGTCGCCCTGCTCGCGGCCGGACACGCAGTCTGGCCCTGAACGCGAAGGCACCCGCCGGGTCTTGCAGGAACTGCTCAGCGGGCGCCGCGTTCCCTGGCCCTCCACAAGAAGCCCCGCCCCACGCAGCAGAAACCCGCGGATCGCCGCCTGACAGTTCGCAACCTGCCAGCGCGGCCACACTGCGAACACCGCACCAAGGAAGCATGTCTGAGTCAGAACTACATGCTGCCGCCCACGCGGTCCCGCCACCTGTCCCCAGCCGAACGCCGACGCGTTGCCGAAGTCCTGGCCGGCCTCCGCGAGGGCATCGGCAATGGACAACTCGTCCCCGGCCAGATCGTCACCTACCCGCAACTGTGCGACACCTACAGCACATGCTGCGCCGTTGTCGCAGCCGCACTGTGGCTCCTGCGCCGCGACGGCTTGATGGAGACCCGCCCCCGCCTGGGAACCCGCGTTGTCATCGACGGAGAAACCTGGAACACCCCAGGAAGGGACACCCAGGTTCCGCTGACGGTGTACGTGGAGTCGATCATGCGCGAACGCCTCGCCGACCGCATCTACCCTCCCAGCACCCGGATACCGACCCTGGACCTCCTCGCCGAAGAGTTCGGCGTCTCGGTAGCCACGGTGCGCGGCGGACTTGATCCGCTCTTCGCAGAGTTCTACCTGCTCACCCAGCCCCGACGGGATCAGGGAACGATGGTCACCAACCACGTAAACGACGTTCCCCGGCACCAACTGGTGCGGCTGGCCGACCGCCCCTCCCGCCCGCGCGGCACCCGCTATGTGGTGTGGGGGGAGAGCAAGACCCTCGCGCAGTGGAGCCGCGACGAACGGTGTGCGGTGACCTACACGGTCCTCAAGGCGCGATTCATCACCCACGAATGGCCGCTGAAGGAAGCGATCACCACCCCGGCGCAGCACTGAGCCCGGATTGCGCTGAGGGCCTGACGAAGGGCATTTCCACCGGAGTTGGTCGACGAGGCCATTACCGAGAACGGACGGCGTGAGGTCCGGCAGCGGAGCCTGGCGGCTCGGGTGGTGCTCTGCGGGAGTCCTTTTGTCAGAGCGAACCACTGGCTGCTGATTCCCGACCTCGACGGGAACGCGTGTGAGGCGGAGTTCGTGCTGGGGCGTGGCGAGGACTGCACATCGAAGATCAACTTGCGGATGGCTCCCGATCTGCGCGCCGGGGAGGAAGCAAAGCCGCACCACCACCCCAGGCTTGTCACTTATTTCGGCTTATCAGGATGACGTTGGGATGTCGAGGGTGCCGGGCCGGTTCCGGCTACGAATCCGTCGAGGGAGGAGGGCCGGCTCTGAAGACGCTTGAGGCGGTTGCGTACGGGCGCCTCCAGCCGGTCGAGGGCGCAGCGTTCGACGTCCGCACCGCCGCCGGTACCGCCCACAGCGTCACACCCGGCGGTGTAGCGATCAGCCTGTCGACCAGCGGGCGTTGATCGAGGCGAGCCGTTGATCGGGTGCGGGCGGGTTGCGGCAGCGACGGGTACGGACAGCGTCAAGCGCGGCGAGGGCTGGGATGGCTACACGGGCAGGGCCTTCACGGTCGCCTGGGGCCAGCTCATCACCGGCCCGCTGCGCCCTGCCGACTCCGGGGCGACGGGCGAATGCGCCGAGCCGCTCTTCGAGCACGCCTTCACCACGACGCCGGGCGGTCTCACGATCCGGGACTTCCTGGTCGTCAAAGCCACCAGCCCGCTCACCCGCGCGTAGCTCCGGTGGCCGGCCCGGCAGGGACCCCGCCGGGCCGGCCATCGCGGCCTGTGTGTCCTGTGACGTGGGCGAGCGCGCTCGCGGCCCGATGCTGTCCGGGCTGACAGGGGCCCGCGGATTTCACCCGATCGCCCGCTACAAGGTTCCGCCACCTGCCGCCTGCGAGATTCTCCTCAGGGGCGGCCGGATGCCGAAGAGCCACCGGCCTCACGGGGGTGCGACTGACCGCTGTCCATGGAGCTCCGCCCGAATCCGGAGCGGAGCTCCTCGACGCATGAAGGAACGCCATGAACCGACTCAGAGCCGCAACCGTGACGGCGACGCTGCTCACCGTGCTGGTCCCGGTCACCGCGGCCGAGGCAGCCCAGCGGCCGGACCTCACCGGCGCCTCCGCGGCCGTCGCCGCGTGTACCGCCGACACCGGGCCCTACCAGCGGCAGATGGAGCGCTATCTGCGCCGGAAGGCCGACGGCAGGCAGTCGACCGCCGACTGTGAGGCGATCCGGCGCTTTCAGACCAAGCACAAGGTCCGCCCGGCCAACGGCTCGGCGAACCTGCGGACGTATCGCACGATGCTCGTGGCGCAGGCGGGCAAGAAGCCGAACAAGGCCGGCAAGTGCCCCGTGCGGCGGTACAAGGTGACGTGCGTGGACATGAACCGGCAGCTGCTCTGGCTGCAGCGCGGACGCAAGGTGCTCTTCGGCCCCGTACCGATACGGACCGGACGCGACGGGCTGGAGACCCGCAGGGGATGGCACCGCGTCTACCGGAAGCACAAGAACCACTTCTCCAGCCTCTACAACCGCGCGCCGATGCCGTACGCGCAGTTCTTCGACCGCGGCCAGGCCCTGCACGGCACCCCGCACGACCTGTACAACGGCGGCGGTTCGGCGGGCTGCATCAATCTGCGGCTGGCCGATGCGAAGCGGCTGTGGCGCCTGCTGAAGGTGCGCAACTGGGTCTACGTCTGGGGTACGAAGCCCGGCACCGCCCGGGCGGGCCAGGGCTGATCCCGGTCGGGCCGGTGCGGCGGTGCACCGCGCGGGCCCGGAGCGGTATGCGGCAGGGGCGGTCAGCGCAGCTCGTCGCCCAGGGACTTGCCGGGGAGCGGGGCGGCGAGGACGTGCCCCACGGCGGAGGCCCGGTGCTCGACGAAGGCGTTCATCGCGTCGGAGGCGGCCAGCCGTTCCTGGACGCGTACGAACAGGGCCGGGTCGCGCATGTAGGCGAGGAAGAGCAGGCCTTGGTCGCCGGCACCGTCGTCGTAGGAGTAGCCCCGGCGCAGCATCCGGGCCCCGCCGTCGAGGCGTGAGTGGGCCAGGCGGATATGGGCGTCGACCGGAATGTCGTAGCGGCCCTGCGGGGACTTGGCGTACAGGTTCACCGGGTCGTGCTCGCGCCGGCCTCCCAGGGGGGCTCCGCTGGCGCGGTGGCGTCCGACGACCTGCTCCTGGCGGGGTACGGACAGGGCGGTGAAGGCGTCGACGGCCATGTGGATGCGGCGGTAGACGAGGTAGGTGCTGCCGTCGCCGTTCCACACCCAGCGGGTGAGTTCGTCTGCGGCGGGGTTCTCCGTACCGTCCTTGAACCCGAAGAGGTTGCGCGGGGTCTGCCCGGTGGAATGGGCCGGAAGGAACCCGGTCTGCCGCCAGCGCGGGGTCAGGACACCGGCGGAGCGGGCGGTGAGGCGGGCGCCGGCGCGGTCACAGGCGGCCGCGCTCTGGCCGCAGAGCTGGACCAGGACGTCGCCGCCGCCCCGGCGCGGGTCGAGGCGGTCACCGGGGAAGAGCGGCAGGTCCTTGAGCCGGGGCGGGGCGGTCAGGCCGAGTTTGCGGTACAGGCCCGGGCCGGCGGCCACGGTCTGGGTGACGTCCGGGGCGGGGTGGGACCACCAGTCGGACAGGGCGCGGCGGACGGCCGTGGCGGTCGGCCGGGCGGGGGCCAGGTCGTAGGCGACCAGCAGGACATGGGCGGGCTGTGGGGTGGCGATGCCGTGCTGGGGGCGGGCCAGTGGCCGGCTGTCGGAGGCGCTGGGGTCCGTGGGGGAGGGGCCGCAGGCGGCGACCGCGGCGAGCGGAGCGGTCAGCAGGGTGCGGCGGCGGGGCGGGGGCAGGACGGTCACCAGGACTCCAGGGCAGGGATAGCACAGGGTCTGCCGGACGGCGCGGCGTGACGATACACCTTCTGCCATGAGATCTCTTGTCACGAAATGCCGGACACGTAGCTGGAGTTCGCGGTCCGGATGGAGCGCGGCGCTGGCCGCGGCGGTGCTGCTGGCGCTGGCCGGGTGCGGAACCGCAGGCCCGGACGGCAAGCCCGGGCCGACCGGCCCTCCGGCCGTGCTGCGGGTGCCGTCCCAGTACCCGTCCATCCAGGAGGCCGTGGATGTCGCCCGATCCGGGGACGTGGTGCTGGTCTCTTCGGGTGTTTACCATGAGAGCGTGGCCCTGCGCCGGCCCCGTGTGGTGCTGCGCGGCACCGACCGCAACAAGACCGTCATCGACGGCCAGTTCACCCGGGCCAACGGGATCACCGTCACCGGTGCCGAATCGGTGGTGGAGAACCTGACCGTACGCAATCATCTGGCGAACGGTGTGCTGTTCACCGGCGTCACGGACGAGCGCCTGCAGGGCGCGGGCGCGGGCGGCGCGGGTTACGACCCGCTGGACACCGCCAAGTTCCCGCCGCTGAAGGGCTTTCGGGCCTCGTACGTGACCGCGTACAACAACGCCCTGTACGGCATCTACGCCTTCGACGCGCGCAGCGGCCTCATCGAACACTCCTACGCCTCCGGGCAGTCCGACTCGGGCATCTACGTGGGGCAGTGCGACCCCTGTGCCACCGTGGTGCGGCACAACACGGTGGAGCACAACGCGGTCGGCATCGAGGTCACCAACGCCTCGCGGGAGCTGTACTTCCTGGCCAACACCGCGCGCCGCAACCGGGTCGGCCTGACCGTCAACTCCAACAACCTCGAAGCGCTCGGCCCGCAGCACGAGGCCGTTGTGATCGGCAACACCATCACCGACAACAACGACGACCGCAGTCCGGAGCAGGCCGACGGCGGCTTCGGGATCGGCGTCGGGATCGGCGGCGGCACCCGCAACCGCGTCGAACGCAACCGCATCGAGGGCCACCGCGCGGCCGCGCTCGTGCTGAGCGACGTCCAGGGCTATCCCGTACGGGGCAACCGCATCCAGGGCAACGCCGTTGACCGCGGCGGCCTCGCACTCGTCCTTGCCGCGTCGCGTACCGGCGGGAACTGCTTTACGGGCGGGGGACCCGCCGCCACCAGCCCGCGGCCGCTGCCGCCCGCCGTGGCCTCCTGCCCCGGCGGTGATGTGCCGCTGCCCCGCCCGGGCACCCCCGTGCCGGTGAAGGTCCCGCCCGGTGTCTCGTTCCGGCAGGTCGCCGCCCCGCCCCCGCAGGAGCAGATGCCCGGCGCGCAGAGTGCCGGAGCGCGGCCCGCCACGGGGCTGCCCGGCCCGGTCGACCCGGGGCACTACCGATTGCCGGCACCGGTCGCCGGCTGAGAACCGCGCAGCGCGCGGAGCCGGCCGAGGAGCGCGACGCGGCGCTGGGGCGGGATGCCCCTGACCGCCGTTCGGGGAGATCTGTACCGTTTCGCCGGTAATTGGGCGTGTTGGTAAAGATTTTGTGCGGATTCTTCGGATCATGCCATGACGGGCCTGCTCGCTCTATGAGGCGAGCGGGCCCGATCCGTTCAAGGCTCCCTCACCACAGGAAGACACCTTGCGCACACTTTCAATTCCGGCGCGCTGCCCCAGAGTTCTGCTGCATCGTGCTGTCTCCATGGGCGTGGCGCTGCCGATACTGGCCTCCGCAACCGCCTTTCTCGCGGCCGCGCCACCGGCGCAGGCCGCCGAGGCCGGTGACGGCACCGTCAAGGTCCGCGTCGTCCGTGAGGTCAACGCCAACGGCACCTGGGACAAGGTCCTGGAGCCCGGCATGGACAAGGTGCAGGTCCGGCTGACCGACGACGCCGGAAACACCATCACCGCCACCACCGACGCAAACGGCGTCGTCACCCTCAACCCGGCCGGTTCGGCGCTCAAGGGCGGCAAGTACCGCGTCCAGGTCATCAACCCCAAGCCTGGCGTGCTGTACTCCGCCTTCGCCGCACGCGAGGGCCTGGACGGCGCCCCCGACAAGCTGAGCAGTACCGAGGAGTTCGTCGACGTCGGGGGCGGCAAGGACGTCGAATTCACCACGGCGTACTGGAATCCGGCCGACTACTGCCAGAAGAACGCCGAGCTGGTGACCGCGTGCATCGGCAGGGACACCGTCCCGGGCGCCAATGAGGGAAGCGCAAGGACGCTGCTCGGCTTCCCGTACAACGCCCGCGGCGAGAACAACCAGACGACCGACCTGTCGGACAAGGACACCATCGGCGCGGTCTACGGCATCGGCTACAGCAAGCCGAAGAAGTGGATCTTCTCCGGCGCAATGGCCCGCCGCGGCTCCAACTACGGCCCGGGCGGCGCGGGAGCCATCTACCTGACCGACCGGGAGAGCCAGGAGACCACCCAGTTCACCACGGTCCCCAACGTCGGCACCACCGCGCACGTCCAGGACGTGGACCAGGACCTGGCGTTCCAGGCGGTGGTGGCCAAGGAGTCGCTGGGCGACGTCGAGGTCTCCGAGGACGGCAAGGACCTCTACGTCGTCAACCTCAACGACAAGAAGCTCTACCGCTACGACGCCACCCAGCCCACCGCGGACGCTCCCAAGGCGTCGTACGCGATTCCCGACCCCGGCTGCTCGACGGCCGGTGACTGGCGTCCGTACGGCCTCGGCGTCCAGGACGGCGAGGTCTTCGTGGGCGGCGTCTGCTCGGCGCAGTCGAGCGGGGACAAGGCCGACATGCGGGCCGTGGTCCAGAAGTTCGACCCGACGAGCGGCCGGTTCACCGGCACGATCATGAACGACAAGCTCGACTTCCCCCGCGGCATCGCCGACAACCTCGTCCCCGCCGGCTGCCGGGGCGACCGGTGGTACCCGTGGGCCGATGTGTGGCGCGACAAGCAGGACGGCAGAACCTGCGCCGCCCGCAATGCCTACCCGCAGCCGATCCTCGCCGACATCGTCGTGGAGACCAACGGCGACCTGGTGCTCGGCTTCCGCGACCGGTACAACGACCAGCACGCGTACGCGCTCGTCAGAACGCCCGGCGGGCCCAGGTCCTCCGACCCGGTCGCGGGCGGCGATCTGAACCGGGCCTGCCCCGGGGCGGACGGCAAGTTCGTGCTGGACGGCAACGGCGGCTGCAAGAACAACGCCACGGTGCAGAACAGCAACCAGCCCGCGGACCAGAACGTCAAGGAGTTCTACCCCGGCGACTGGCGGCAGACCCTGCACATGGAGTCCGCCTTCGCCGGTATCGCGCTGTCCAAGGTCGAGGACACCGTCGCGAGCAACGGCATCGACGTGACCGGTGACGTCTACAACAACGGCACCACGTTCGTGAACCGCTGGGACGGCACCAGCCCGCGCGGCGCACAGGGCGGCAACGTCCTCCTCCGGGGCTTCGGCAAGGGCGCCGCCATGGCCGACCTGGAGGTGCTGTGCGACGAGGCACCGATCCAGATCGGCAACCGCGTCTGGTACGACGTCGACAAGGACGGCATCCAGGACCCGGGCGAGAAGCCGGTCCCGGGCGCGACCGTCAACCTCTACGACGAGAACGGCAATCTGGTCGCCACCACGACGACCACGCGGCGCGGCGAGTACTACTTCGACAGCGTCAACGACGGTCTGAAGTTCCGCACCAAGTACACGATCAAGATCGACAACCCGGCCGACTACGAGGAGGGCGGCCCGCTCTACCGCTGGGCCGTCACCAAGAACGACGCCGGGGACAACGACTTCATCGACAGCGACGGCAAGGTGCCGCCCGGCGGCCGCTTCCCCGAGCACACCATCACCACCGGCAGCGCGGGCCAGGACAACCACACCTACGACTTCGGCTACAACCAGCCCACCGGTGAAGTCCGCGTGTGGAAGGCCGACGCCAAGACCGGCAGGCCGCTCGCCGGCGCGGTCTTCCAGCTGTGGCAGGAGACCAACGGTACGAGCGGCCTGCAGACGACGGGCGAGGCCGACACCAAGGTGGGTGCCACCTGCACGACCGACAGCCGCGGCCTGTGCAAGCGGGGCAACCAGCGTCTGGGCTCGTACTACTGGCAGGAGACCCAGGCGCCGGCCAGCCACGAGATGCCCCAGCCCAACGTCTTCCCTGTCACCCTGACCTGGGAGAACCGGGAAGCGGGCGCGTCCGTCACCGCCAAGAACCAGCCCAAGCCGGGCGGGGTGCGCGTGGTCAAGGTCGACGCCAAGACCGGCAGGCCGCTCGCGGGCGCCGTCTTCCAGCTGTGGCAGGAGACCAACGGCAGGAGCGACCTGCAGACGACGGGCACGGCCGACACCAAGGTGGGCGGCGCCTGTACGACCGACAGCGGTGGCCTGTGCAGGCACGGCGACCGTCCCCTGGGCACGTACTACTGGCAGGAGACCAAGGCGCCGGCCAGCCACCAGCTGCCCAAGCCCAACGTCTTCCCCCTCACGCTGACGCGGGAGAACCGGGAAGCGGGCGCGTCCGTCACGGTCAAGAACCAGCCCAAGCCGGGCGAGGTGCGCGTGGTCAAGCGGGACGCCAAGACCCGTAAGGTCCTGCCCGGGGCCGTCTTCCAGCTCTGGCGGGAGACCAACGGCCGGCCCGGTCTGCAACGCACCGGCGCGCGCCCCGACACCCGGTCCGGCGCCGGCTGCTCCACCGACGGCAACGGCCAGTGCCGCTTCACCGTCCCCAACGGCGCCTACTACCTGTACGAGACGGCCGTACCGGAGGGCTACACGCTGCCCCGCAACCGTGTCTCCGGGCCGCACCGCATCACCGACACGACCAAGCGCATCGTCGCCACCCTCTACAACTCACGAGGTGAATCCGGCAAGAAGAAGAAATAGCAGGAACCCGCGCCGCACGGCGCAGGAGCGGCGGCCTCCCCCGGCGGGGAGGTCGCCGCGCCGCTCATTCCGCCCCGTTCACACCGCGGCTCGGCCGAGGGCGCTGCTCTGCTCACCGTTCAACGTTTCCGTCGGCAGGCTACCGTCCTGCTCAACTCTCGGCAGCCGAAGGGTTCTTCTAAATCCCTGCAAGTGATTCCCGCGCAAGAGATTTTGCCAGTCGGAATGTTTGGCGCTGGACTTTCAGCGTCTGTTGTGGCGTGGGGAAAGATAACCGTCGTCACGGGCATGGGCGATCAGGCGAAGCGACCTTCGGCGACTGCGGCCGGTCGCGCACATGACTGCGAGGATGGGGTCTCGCCCCTCTTGCCGGGCTCGCTGATATGCCTCAGCGGTAATGAGACGGGCCAGGCGGCCGCGTGGCCTGATACCTTGCCGCGCCGGAACGTTTTCGAACCACTCGCGCCGCATATCAGAGGCGTCCCAGCGCGCGTGCTCCTCCTCCGGCTGCTGCAGGCGCTGCCCGGACAGTGCCTGGTAGGCATCTTTGAGGGGGGCGGCTACACGGGCAGCGATCGTGTCGAAGCTGTCCAGAAACAGCGGAGGGTTGCAGCGGATATCCTCGATGGCGATCTGCTCATTGCAGACTACGGCCAGGATGTCGATGCATGTGCCGTCTTTGAGGGTGAGCCGCACGTTGAACCATGCGGGCAGGGTCTGTTCTCCCGTGCCGCCCCATTGCCTACTCGAAAAGTCAGGAGAGGCCCCACCGTAACCTTGCAGTTCCCACACCGGCCATACAAGGACAGGGCCTTGTGGCGTCATGTCTCGGGGCCCCGACCCCTGACTTGTCACGGGCATATCGGCAGGTTAATGACTCGGCATGCGAGAGAACGCTGCGACACGTGACAGCCATTCCCAACTAACCCATAAGGTCTATATCTTCCGGATCGCGGACTTGAGTCCGCTGCTGTTTCGCAGAGGCAGACCTGATCGATTTCTCGGCACCGGCACAACCGAAACCGGTGGCGAGTGCGCAGTGAGCGGAACGAACTGCGGCTGTGCTTCCGTGGTTTGAGAGTCCGTGCCGCCCAGGGTTCGGCGCACCCCCACGTGCTCCGGAGGAGGGGCGGGCCCGACTGCGACTTCCCGACGGCATGTTCGTTGATCACAGCCGAGTGCGGGCGGCTAAATCAGTGGCCTGCCCGGCAGACAGGCAGGAAGGAAGGGGCCGGGCGTGGAGGAGGCGGCACGACCGGTCACCCGTTCCTCGTTCCTGACCTGTGATCCGGGTGAGGCGCACGAGTTCATCTCACAGACCTACACAGCGATGCAGCCGGTGCGGCCGGTGCGCCGCGAGGGGTTCCGCTTCGTGGTCCGCGCGGTGGACGCAGGCGTCTTCCGCGCCGATACGGCCGAATACGGCGCCGACTGCGAGGCTTGGTGCGAAGCCAGCGGTGACCTGCTGTCCGTCGCCGTGGTCCAGGGCACGACGCACCTGTCCGCCGGCCGGCAGGAGGCGGTACTGGGGCCGGGCGCCCTCGGTCTGTTCCCCATGGCCGGACAGGTACACGTGACCTGCCACAAGGCCCGTACCAGGGTCTTCGCCCTGCCCGGCGACCTCCTGCGGCGCCGGGCCGCGGAGATGTCCGGGATCGCCGAGGCCGACTTCCGCCTCGAAGCCCTCACCCCCACCAGCCCCGTCAAGGCCGCTACCTGGCGCCGATTGATGCACTACCTGCACCAGGAAGCCGCCCAGCCCGGCAGCACCCTGGAAGAGCCCCTGGTCCGTGCCCAACTCGCGCAGATGGCCGCCACCGCGATTCTCACCGCCTTCCCCACCACCGCCGACACCGCCCCGGCCCCGCACGGCCCCACCCGCGTGGCACCCGCTGCGCTGCGCCGTGCCATGGCCTACATCGAGGACCACGCCCACGAGCCCGTGACCGCGACCGGCATCGCCCAGGCCGCAGGCATCAGCCTGCGCGCACTCCAGGTCGGTTTCACCCGCCACTTCGACCTCACCCCCACGGCCTACCTGCGTCGCGTCCGGCTGGAGGGCGCTCACCGCGACCTCCAGGCCGCCGATCCCGCCGGCACCACCGTCGCCGTCATCGCCGCCCGCTGGGGCTTCGCCAAACCCAGCCACTTCACCACCTACTACAAAGAGCACTACAACACCCTGCCCAGCCACACCCTGCGCGGCTGACCCCCCACGGCAAGACGCTCGTTGCCCGGCAGGACGGCGGTATCACGGCGTGCCGTCCGGGGAACCGGGCAGGGAGGCGAGTTCCCGTGGCAGTGCGAAGTGCTGGGATTCCACTGTGGTGGTCACCACCTCGATCCGGTCGAAGCCGTGCGGCGCGAGCCACTCCAGAACACCGTTGACCAGGATTTCGGGGACGGAGGCACCCGAGGTGAGCCCGATGGTCGCCACCCCCTCCAGCCACGCGGGGTCGATGTCCTCGGCCGCGTCGATGAGATAGGAAGCTCCGGCCCCGGTTGCCAGGGCGACCTCGACCAGGCGGCGGGAGTTGGAGGAGTTGGCGGAGCCGACGACGAGCAGCAGATCGCAGTCGGCGGCGATCTGCCGCACGGCTTCCTGGCGGTTCTGGGTGGCATAGCAGATGTCGTCGCTGGGCGGGCTGACCAGGGCGGGGAAGCGCTTGCCCAGGGCCGCGGCGGTCTCGGTGGTCTCGTCGACGGACAGGGTGGTCTGGGAGAGCCAGACGACACGATCCTCGTCGCGGACCGTGATGTCCTGCGCTGCGTCGGGCCCCTCGACGAGGTGGATGCGGTCGGGGGCCTCGCCCATGGTGCCGATGACCTCCTCGTGGCCTTCGTGGCCGATCAGGAGGATGTCGTACCCCTCGTCGGCGAAGCGCCGGGCTTCTTTGTGGACCTTGGTCACCAGCGGGCAGGTGGCGTCGATGACGCTGAGGTTGCGCTGTGCGGCCTCGGCATGGACGGCGGGGGCGACGCCGTGCGCGGAGAAGATCACGTTGGCGCCGTCGGGCACCTCGTCCGTGGCCTCGACGAAGATGGCGCCCTTGCGTTCCAGCGCGCGTACGACATGGGCGTTGTGGACGATCTGGTGGCGGACGTACACGGGGGGACCGAGCTGTTTGAGGGCCTGCTCCACGGTTGCCACGGCGCGTTCGACGCCGGCGCAGTAGCCGCGGGGAGCGGCGAGCAGGATGCGGCGTTGCGTATCCGTGCGGCTGCTCATGTGATCCTCCGGACGGCGGTCTCGGCGAGTTGGTAGAGGGCGGACTCCGCGTCGGGGTGGAAGGGAGCCGATTCCAGGGCGATCAGGGCCAGACGATGGCGCTCGGCGATCATCTCCTCGACGGTGTGGCGGGCGCCGGTGTCGGTGAGGATCTTCCGGATGGCCGCGGCGTCGGTCTCGGTCAGGCCGGGGCGGCCCAGCCGCTGACGGAGGAAGGCGCGCTGAGCGGGGGTGGCGCGCTGGAAGGCGAGGGCGATCAGCGGGGTGTGCTTGCCCTCGCGCAGGTCGTCCAGGACGGGTTTGCCGGTGTGCGCCGGGTCGCCGAAGACGCCGAGCAGGTCGTCGCGGAGCTGGAATGCCTCGCCCAGCGGAATGCCGATCGCGGAGCAGGACTGCAGGGTCCGGGGGGCCGCGCCTGCCAGAGCGGCACCGGCCTGGAGGGGACGCTCGACGGTGTAGTGGGCGGTCTTGTAACGGGCGATGGCCAGGGCCGTATCGAGATCGGGCCCGGGGTCTCCGGTGGACAGCAGGTCGAGGAACTGGCCGCACAGGACCTCGCGGCGCACCGCCTCCAGGATGGGCAGCACGCTCGCACGCTGCTGGTCGGTGAGCTGCTGGGTGCCCGCCATGTGCTCGGACCAGACGAGCGTGAGGTCGCCGAGCAGGAGGGCGGCGTTGGTGCCGTACCGCAGGGCGTGCGCCGGGGCGGCGTCCGGGCGTTGGGCGGCCAGCGCGTGATGGGCGGTGGGGAATCCGCGACGGGTGGCGGAGGCGTCGATGAGGTCGTCGTGGATGAGCATCGCGGCGTGCAGCAGCTCGAGTGAGGCGGCGAGCCGCAGTACGGCAATGCGGCTGCCCACGCCGCCGGCCGCATGCCAGCCGACGACGCACAGCAAGGGGCGCAGCCGCTTGCCGCCCGCGGCGAGAAAGTCCCGCAGCGCCTTGGTCAACTTGATGAGGTGGGGGTGCTCCAGGGAGCTGTTGATGTCGTCGAGGAAGTCGTTGATGGTCGTATCGACCATCGAGCGGATGCCTTCCAGGTCCAGTGGTTTTGCTGCGAGTTTGCTGGGGGACATGGCCTGGTTCCTTTCGGCCCGGGCACGGGCCGTGCCGCACCACGGCCCGTGCCCGGGGTGTGGGTGAGGGTCAGACGCGGTCGGCGGCGATGAGGAGGTACTGGAAGCTGCCGTTCTTGTACGCCGTCAAGAAGGCGTCCTCGATGCCGGTGACCAGCGACGACTTGGCGCGCAACTCCCAGTAGGGGATGGTCGCCGCGGTGAGGTCCACGACGCTGATCGGGACGAGGCGGTTGGCCGCCATCTCCTTGAAGTACGTGCTGCGCGGGTGGATGTCGCAGATGTAGTGCGCGTTGATGGCACTGACTTCGCGCGAGGGCAGACCGTAGCTGTCGTTGTAGCAGCCGGTGACGGTGACGTACCGGCCTCCGTGCCGCAGCATCCGCGCGTACTCGGCGAAGAGCAGGGACAGATCGACGTACATGGTGGACTCGTTGTTCCAGATACCGGCGAAGGCGCCCGTCTCGAAACCGGTGTCCAGCATGTTCTTGAGGTGGAAGCGGACCTTGTCGGCGACCCCGTGCTTCTCGGCCTGCTGGTTGGCGAAGTCCACCTGGGCCTGGGAGATGGAGATGCCGTCGACCTGGCAGCCGAAGCGCCGGTTGGCCACGAGACTGCCGCCTCCTCGGCCGCAGCCGGAGTCCAGCAGCCGGTCCTCGGGTGCGATCTCGCCCAGGTGGTCGGCGAGGAAGTCGGCCTGGGCGCTCTCCAGGCGGTGCAGCTCGGTGATGATCCGCTCGTCCCGGGTCTCCTCGGGGCCTTCCAGGACGGACCAGTCGGCGTCGCCGATGCCGTAGTGGTGGTGGTAGAAGCCGTCCACGTCGCCGAGGCGCAGATTGACGGGGTTCTTCTCCCGGTCCCAGTAGTCGGCGACCGACTTCTGGTAGAGCGAGGCGGCGGCGGGCTTGGTTGAGGTGGTCATGGCGTGGACCCTTTCTTTCACCAGTAGTGGGGGAGGCGGTAGCGGTAGGTGTTGGTGAAGTGCCACTCGTGGTTGCCGGTGACCCAGCCGGCCAGACTTGTGGCGTAGCGGGCCAGGAGAGAGCTGTTGGAGCCGAGGGCCGCCGACTCGCTCTCGAAGGCGCGCATGATCTCGTTGTGGATCTCGACGCCCTTGAGATAGGCGGCTTTGAGGCCGCACCGTTCCTCGGCGGCGATCACGACGGGGAGGTTGAGGTGGCGCTGGTCATTGGCCATCTCTTTGACGAAGGAGTACAGGTCGTTGACGAGGGTCGTGGCGTTGCAGGCCAGCGCGGTGATCCGCTGGACCTCCGGGCGCGAGTAGAGCGCTTCGGGCAGTTCGTAGCCGTCGACGCAGTCCACGATGGACAGGCACGGACGGAAATTGTTGAACTGCCGCATCGTCAGGTACTGCCACACCGGAGGCATGGTGCGGGTCTGGGACCAGGCGGCCTCGGCGAGATAGCCCATGTGCAGGCGAGCCATGTCGTGGATGAAGCGGGTCGCCTGGCTCGGGCTGGCGATGACTCGGTAGGCGCGCATCGCCTCGTGATAGGAGCGCAGCGGCCCGTCCGCGCTCAGGCCCGATGCCCACTGCCCGGCGTACTCCTTGGCGGTGTGCAAAGGGTCCAGCGCGCTCTGTGCGATCAGCAGCCGGCTGCCCAGACCGACCGGCGATCCGCCGTAGTCCTCGCAGTAGCAGTCGTCGACGACGTTCTCCGCGACCAGCAACTTGCCCGCGGTGACCAGGCGTTCCATATCGGCCGCGCCGGGGTGCTGGAGGACGACCGCGCGCCCGAACCCGAATCCCGCGAAGTCCTCCAGCCACTTCTGGGGGAACAGCTCGTGCTCGCGGGACCAGGCTTCGAGCCGGCGGTCCACCTCGGCGATCTTGGCGGGGTCGGCCGGTACGGCAGGCGGGCAGTACAAGCCGGGGATGGGGTCACCGGGCCGGGGACCGCGCGTCTTCCTCCAGGGCGAGGCAGTCTGCAGGGACTTCATGGGCCGACCACCAGACGGGCAAGGCCCTCCGGCGGGCTGTTCGTCGCTCCGGGCCGTGCGCGCCGCGTGTCTCCGAGGAAGGGACAGTCCCGGTGGGTGCCGGGGCGCCCAGGGGCCGGTGAACGCACGGGTAGGGCAGCGAGTTCGGTGCGGTGGGCGGCGCGGAACCCGGCGGGGGCACAGGGAGGGTGAAGACCCCCGCCGGGCGGGGGCGCGCCGGCCTGGCGCGTCGTGGGGAGGAGGGAGCGGAGGGGGGCCGACGTGCCCGGACCGGTCGGTCCGGGCAGAGCGTGGCGCGAGCTTGCGGGGGACGCGGCGGGCGCCGGGGCGCCCGTGGCCGACGCCCCGCCCGCATCCCGCTCCCGCGGCCACGCGATGGTGCCATCGTGCTGCGACATGGCTGACCTTCTCGGTTTCTCGCGCGGGATCAGGAGCGGGGAGCGGCGATTTCGGCGTTCTCCAAAATGCCGACGGCGTCGGGAACGAGAATGGCCGTCGAGTAGTAGGCGCTGATCAGGTAGGACATGATCGCCTGATCGTTGATGCCCATGAAGCGGACGTTCAGGCCCGGTTCGTACTCGTCGGGGATTCCGGTCTGGTGGAGGCCGACGACGCCCTGGTCCTCCTCGCCGAGCCGCAGGGCGAGGATGGAGGTGGTGTGGGTGTCGGAGACGGGGATCTTGCCGCACGGGAAGATGGGTACGCCCCGCCAGGCGGGCACCCGACTCCCCTCGACCTCGGCGGAGTCCACGCTCAGCCCTCGCTTGTTGCACTCGCGGAAGAACGCGGCGATGGCCTTGGGGTGGGCGAGGAACATGCGGGTCTTGCGGCGCATGCTGAGCAGCTCGTCCATGTCATCAGGCGTCGGCGGGCCGGACCAGGTGTTGATGCGCTGGTCGTAGGCGGCGTTGTGCAGCAGCCCGAACTCGCGGTTGTTGAGCAGCTCCCATTCCTCGCGTTCGCGCATCTCCTCGATGGTCAGGCGCAGTTGCTGCTCCACCTGGTCCATCGGGTCGTTGTAGAGGTCGGCGACGCGGGTGTGGACGCGCAGGACACTCTGGGCGAGACTCAGTTCGTACTCGCGCGGTTCGATGTCGTAGTCGACGAACGTACTGACGATGTCGGCCTCGCCCTCGTGCCCGGAGGTGACGGCGACCGATGCCTCGCCCTTGCGGTTCACCGGCCTGCGGGCGTTGGCCAGGTACGCGTCGATGTGGTCCTGCAGGTGCGGTGCACGCTCCAGGAGGTCCCCGAAGACGGCCCAGGGCAGGACCATGACCGTGCCGGCGGTCGCCGCCTTGACGGTGTGCAGCCACAGGGGGTCGCTCTGGCCGAGCGCCTCGTCGCCGAGCTGGTCACCGTCGGCCAGTACACCGAGGAGTTCGTCGGTGCCGTACTTGCCGGTGGCCAGTCGGTTGAAGCGGCCGTGCGCAATGATGTACGCCTCTTCGACCGGCGTGCCGGCCTCTGCGAGAACGTCGCCGGGGCACACGTCGCGAGGGGTGAACTTCCCGGCGAGCTGGGTCAGGACGTCGACGTCCTCGAACCCGCGCAGCGCCGGGAACTCGGTGAGCGTCTCCGGGACGATCCGTACGTCGTCCGCCCCGTTCTGCACGAAGCGCACGCGGCCGCGCCCGACCCGGAGCTGCAGGCGCCGGTTGACACGGTAGGTGCCGCCGGAAACCTGCACCCAGGGCAGCATGCGCAGCAGCCAGCGGGAGGTGATTCCCTGCATCTGCGGCACGGACTTGGTGGTGGTGGTGAGTTTGCGTGCGGCCGCGGTGCTCAGAGCCTGTCGGGACTCGGTGAATTCGGCCTTCGTGGATGTGACCTGGTGCTGGTGGGTGGTCATGATCGGGTTCCCTCCCTGATGGTGACCGTGGTGGTGTGCGATGTGGTGCCGGCGGGGGACGTCTCCCTTCACGCGGTGTGCGAGGCAGGTGCGGGTGCGCCGGGCTCAGGACGGTGTGTCCTGGACCGTGGTCTCGGTGTCCTGGACCGCGGTCTCGGTGTCCTGGACCGTGGTCTCGGTGAAGCGCAGGGCTTCCTCGACGAGCGTCTCGACGATCTTGGATTCGGGGACGGTGCGGATGACCTCGCCCTTGACGAAGATCTGGCCTTTGCCGTTGCCGGAGGAGACGCCGATGTCGGCTTCGCGGGCCTCGCCGGGGCCGTTGACGACGCAGCCCATGACGGCGACGCGCAGGGGGTGCGGGAAGCCGTCGAAGGCGGCTTCGACCTCGTTGGCGAGTTTGTGGATGTCGACTTGAAGGCGGCCGCAGCCGGGACAGGAGACGATCTCGAGCTTGCGCGGGCGCAGGCCCAGCGACGCCAGAATGTGGCAGCCGGCCTTGACCTGTTCGACGGGCGGTGCGGAGAGCGAGACCCGGATGGTGTCGCCGATGCCGTCGGCCAGCAGGACGCCGAAGGCGACCGCGGACTTGATCGAGCCCTGAAAAGCGGGACCCGCCTCGGTCACTCCCAGGTGCAGCGGATAGTCACAGCGCTCCGCGAGCAGCCGGTAGGCGGCAATCGTGGTGAGCGGGTCGTGGTGCTTCACCGCGATCTTCACATCGTGGAAGCCGTGTTCCTCGAAGAGGGAACACTCCCACAGCGCGGACTCCACCAGCGCCTCGGGCGTGACCTTGCCGTACTTGGCGAGCAGG
Organism: Streptomyces sp. UF-297; assembly: GCF_058245575.1. Classification (NCBI taxonomy): domain Bacteria; kingdom Bacillati; phylum Actinomycetota; class Actinomycetes; order Kitasatosporales; family Streptomycetaceae; genus Streptomyces; species Streptomyces sp. UF-297. Next base: position 55,571 of record NZ_JBSIBZ010000013.1, read on the forward strand.
CGTTTGTCGAGCGAACCGGCGTTGACGCCGATGCGCAGCGGAGTGCCGGCCGCTGACGCGGCGGCGGCGATCTCCTTCACCTTGTCGTCGAACTTGCGGATGTTGCCAGGATTGACGCGCACGGCAGCGCAGCCCGCGTCGATGGCCTGGAAGACGTACCGAGGCTGGAAGTGGATGTCCGCGATCACCGGGATCGGTGACTTCTTCACGATGGCGGGCAGGCAATCGGCGTCGTCCTGGGAGGGGACGGCGACCCGGACGATGTCGCAGCCCGCCGCGGTGACCTCCGCGATCTGCTGGAGCGTCGTATCCACATCGGCGGTCAGCGTGGTGGTCATGGTCTGCACGGAGACCGGTGCGCCGCCGCCGACTGGGACATCGCCGACGTGAATTTGCCGCGTACGGCGGCGCACCGGAGCAAGGGGCCGGGCAGAGGGCAGGCCCAGATCGACCGTCATGCGGGCATCTCCCGTTCGTGGTGCGGGTGTCCGGCGCGGGCCCGCAGTACGGAGTGGACGATGCCGCTGCAACTGAGCCCGGCCGCGGCAAGAAGGTCGGAGCGGGTCCCCTGGCCGATAAAGCTGCCGGGCAGGCCCAGTACGCGGACGGGGACGGAGGAGCCGGCGTCGGCCAGTGCCCTGGCGATGGCCGTGCCCGCACCGCCGGAACGCGTGTTGTCCTCGACGGTGACCACCAGCCGGTGGCGAGCGGCCAGTTCGGTCAGTTCGTGCGGGACCGGAAGGACCCAGCGCGGGTCGCAGACGGTGATGCCGATGCCCCGGGCCGCCAGACTCCTCGCGGCCTCCAGGGCCTCCCCGGCCAGCGGGCCGACGGGGATCAACAGAACGTCGCGTACGCCCGTGCGGTACAAGATGTCGATGGGACCGATGCGGGTCTCAGCCGGGATGTCCTCGCCCGCCGTGGCCTTGGGAAAGCGCAGCGCGGTGGGGCCCGAGGCGTCCGCGACCGCCTCGGCGAGCAGCGCGCGCAGCTGCTCCGCGTCGCGCGGTACCGCGACCCGCATGCCGGGTACGGCGCCCAGGATGGTCAGATCCCACATGCCGTGATGGCTGGGCCCGTCGGCACCGGTGATACCGGCCCGGTCCAGGACGAAGGTGACCGGCAGCCGGTGCAGGGCCACATCCATGAGCACTTGGTCAAAGGCCCGGCCCAGAAAGGTCGCGTAGACCGCGACCACCGGATGCAGGCCCCCCATGGCCAGGGCCGCCGCCGAGGTGACCGCGTGCTGTTCGGCGATGCCGACGTCGAAGAACCGGTCGGGGAAGCGGGCACCGAAGCGGGCCAGCCCGGTGGGGCCGGGCATGGCGGCGGTGATCGCTACGAGGTCGGGGTGCGTCTGCCCCAGCGCGCACAGCTCGTCGGCGAAGACCCGGGTCCAGGCGGGCCGCGACGACGTCGAGCGGGGCTTGCCCGTGTCCGGATCGAGGACGCCGACCGCGTGCATGCACTCCGCCGCGTCGGTCTCGGCCGGTGTGTACCCCTTTCCCTTGACGGTGACGACATGGACCACCATGGGCCGCCGGGCGTTGCGGGCCAGACGCAGGGCCTCCTCCACCGAGGGCAGGTGATGGCCGTCGACCGGTCCCACATAGCCGAACCCGAGGAGCTCGAAGAGATTGCGGGCCACGGGCAGCGGCGCGGGGCTCGGCAGGTGGCCCTTCTCGGCGTGGTCGTGCCCGACCAGCCAGTCCATGGTGTCCGAAGACTGGGAGCGCAACTGCTGGAGGTGATCGGCCAGGGCACCGATGGTGGGGGCGTAGGAGCGCTCGTTGTCGTTGAGGACGACGACGAGAGGGCGATCCTGGTGGGCGCCGAGGTTGTTCATCGCCTCCCACGCCATGCCGCCGGTGAGCGCTCCGTCCCCCACCACGGCGACCACGGCCCGCTCGCTGTCGCCCGTCAACTGGCGGGCCTTGGCCAGGCCGTCCGCGTACGACAGAGCGGTGGAGGCATGCGAGTTCTCGATCACGTCGTGCTCGGATTCGGCACGGCGTGGATAACCGGAGAGCCCTTCGGCCTGACGCAGCGTGTCGAAGCCGGGGGACCGGCCGGTGAGCACCTTGTGCACATACGCCTGGTGTCCCGTGTCGAACAGCAGCGTGTCGTGTGGCGAGTCGAAGACGCGGTGCAGCGCGACGGTCAGTTCGACCATGCCCAGGTTCGGGCCCAGATGGCCGCCCGTGGCGGCGACCTTGGCGATCAGGAACGCGCGGATCTCCTCGGCGAGGTCACCCAGCGCGTCGTACGACAGGCCGTCCAGGGCTTTGGGACCGTCGAGGCGATGGAGCAGAGGGAAGGTGGGCGATGTCGCGGATGTGGTCATCGGGGCCTCCCAGCGGCCGGCGGAACAGGACAGACTTCACTCGTGAGAGCGGGTCTGGCCCGTGTCGCGCGGCGCGAGGGTGCCGTTCGGCTCGGTGTCGCAGGAAACGAGTCCGTGCTGTCCATGGCACACCCTTCGGCTCGCTGAAATCTCGTGGGGCGGGACGGGGCAGGGATAAGGAGGAAGAACCAGGGGCCCTGGACCGGTCGCTGCTTTACCCTGATCCCATAAAGCACCGGGCGCGGTGCTCCTGGGAAGGCCGCTGGTCGGGGCGACCGCTGAACGCGCTGAACGCTTGCGCACTTGCTAACTCGGCATTGCGGCGGCAAGGGCGTAAAGAGTGCACGCGCAGGGCGCACGGTCGCACTGGGCTACCCATCCGGGCACTGACATGAGATAACGGGCGGAGGTCCCCATTCCTTCTCCCGACGCCATGTGATCGCGCGTGCGTATTCATCAATGGATGCGCGGCCCGTCCGGCGCGACGGCAATTCCCCGCGCGACAGCATCGCGGGCCCGTGAGCCCAGCCAGACACCGGGCATCCGTATGTCCGGCACAGGTTCCAGCGCCCCCATAACCGGCTTGCATGCCGCGGCTAGGAGTGATCATGTCCCGTCGTGAACGCAACGACTGTCTGGCCGCGCTCCTTTCCGAAGCGGGCTGGAGCACTGCGGAGTTCGCCCGGACGGTCAATACCCTGGGGGCCCGCCAGGGGCTCGCCCTCCGATACGACCGGTCCTCCATCGCCCACTGGCTGAGCGGTTCACAACCCCGCGCCGCCGTCGCGAACATCGCAGCCCAGGCCCTCAGCCGCCGCTGCCACCGCCTGATCAGTGCCGAGGAGACCGGCCTCCTCGCTGCCGCGTCCACCCGTGCGCCCGCCCGGCTGACCCCCGTCGAGAAGGCCGACGCCGTCTACCTCCTGCACTCCCTGGCCCGCAGCGACGCGGACCCGCACCGCAGAGGAGCGGTCACCCAGACCTCCTACACCCTGTCCGCTGTCGCCCTGCCCGACTGGGATACACCGGCACCCGTACAGCGCATGCATTCCGGGCCCGAGCTCCGGCCGGCCGATATCGAGACCCTCAAGAACATGACGCACAGCCTGGCGTCCCTGTGCGACGCATACGGCGGAGCGCACGCCCGTACCGCGCTGGCCACCTATCTCGCCGACGACGCAGCAGCACTCGCCGCCCGCACCGGCCCGATCGAGCTGTACCGTCAAGTCCTGGTGCACTGCGCCGAGTTGACCCACCTGCTCGCCACCATGACCACCGACGCCGGATACCAGGGCCTGGCCCAGCAGTATTACCGCGTCGCCCTGGCGCTGTCGCTGCAAGCCCGCGACCGCACCCGGTACGCCATCACACTGCGTGCGATGAGTACGCAGGCCCTGCGGCTCGGGCACTCCCGTCACGCCATCGAACTGGCCCGAGCCGCAATCGAATCCGTCGGCGCGCAGGCCACTTCCGCCACTCGCTCCTTTCTTCTCGCTCAGCGCGCTGTGACCAGTGCTGCTCAGCGCGACGCACGCCACGCGCTCGCCGACCTAGCCGCCGCGGAACGGGAGCACAGCCAGGCCACCAGCCACCCCGGTCCCTTCTCCCACTATCCACGGGCGGGGCTCGACTATCAGCGTGCCCAGACCCTCCACGCGCTGGGCGACCGCGGCCCGGCTCTCGAAGCACTACGCGAGGCGGTGCGCCACCGCTCCCCGGCGAAGCGCCGCCTGTACGTCCTCACGCAGCTGCGCCTCGCCGACCTATTGGTGGACGTCGGCCACCTGGAAGAGGCGTGCGCACACTGCCATCTCGCCCTCGACCACTACCCCCCACTGCACTCCGCCCGAGCCGACCGCAGCCTGATGCAGCTCGCCGAACGGCTGCGATCCTTCCCCCGCCAGCGTCAGGCTGCGGAAGCCCTGGACCGGGTACGCGGTCTCAAGCGCCCCTGAGCACACGCCCGCTGAACCCCGGGAGGCCCGTAGTCCAAGTGCGAGCGGTGCCGTTCAGCCGGGCGCGCCCAGCGCACTCACGGGGCCTTTCCCGTCAGTGCCAGGATGCCGCGGACATCATGGGGGCCGCCGCTCGGCCGGGCAGCGGCTTGGCCAGCCAGCCCGGTGCCGGCAAGTAGTGCGGCCGCAGCCTGCGGTAGCGGTCCACGGACTCGTGCCAGCGGATCACACCCGCGATGTAATCGCGCAGCTTGCCTGCATAGGCGGTCAGCAGTGCTCGCAGCTCGGCGTCCAGTGCGAAGTCTTCGAAGAGGAGCGGTAGTTCGACATGCACCGTGCGTTGGAACTCGGCGATGCGCTCGTTGCGCAGCCGGTCGACGACATCGAGTGCCTGCTCCAGACCGCAGTCAAGGAATTGGCGGACCACCAGGACGAGATTGTTCAGCTCTCCCTCCACCTCGATCTCCTTGCGGTAGGAGAACAGGTCATTGGTCATGGTGACAGCGTCGGCCGCCGACCGGGAAAGCGTGCGCATCGGCCTGCTTTCGCGCACCTTTTCGGGAATCGGCGGGCCCTGGGCCACCAGACTCAGGTACGTGAGCCCAGTGGTGAGGTCGCCCCCGAAGGTCTTGCGGCGCATCTCCACGTAATCGACGGGGTCAGGGATGCGCAACTGCAGCTGGTTGTCCAGCTCCCACAGCCAGCTCTCGACCATGTCATAGACGTACTGGCGAAAGACGGTGCGGATATGTCGCGGCATCAGTTTCACCGCGCGTTCCCAGGCCGCCCGCAGTCCGGTTTCCAGGGCGTTCGCGGGGGCGGGACCGGTCGCGCCCGGCTCGGTGGGCATCAGTTCCCACAGCCTCAGCGTCTGGGCGGTTGCGGCGGCCAGGTCCTTGGTGCGGCCGAAGACCGTGGAGTAGTAGTCGTCCCCGAACGTCCCCCAGCTGAGCCAGCAGGACGTCAGATCGACTTCGTCCTGGGGCGCGTCGGGGCAGATCAACGCCGCGCACAGGGCCAGGTCGGCGTCGTCGTAGCGCTCCTCGTCCCAGACGCCGAACCGCCCGTCGCTGTCGATCATGCCTACGTCTGCGGTCCACTGCTTGAGCCGGACCCGGGCCTTGTCCAGATGCGGGCTGAGCCTCGACGGGAACGGCACATGGGCGCGGGGAACCGTGTACGGACCGGTGGGCCGGTGCAACAGACGGGTGTAGTCGTGGCGAGGGCGCACGGCGCGGCCGGCACTGGCCTGGAACAGGCGTGCCGCAGAGGTGCCGAGCCCCGTTGGCCCGCGCAGCGCGTCAAGCCCGCCGTGGCGCTGCTTCATGTACCGGCTGGACCGCATGTGCCAGGCGTGCCCGCCGGCCTGCCAGTCCACCAGGCCCTTGGTGTAGGCGAGGGCGGCCGAGCGTTGCTCCTCGGGGAGCTGGGCATGCGCGAACAGCCGCGGCAGGTCGTGCACGGCGGTGTGTTCGAAGAGGCGCAGCCGTGAGGTCAGCAGGTCGTTGGAGAGTTCCGCCGCGCGCTGGGTACCCACACCGAGGAAGTGCTCCGTGACCAGTACGCAGTTGGACATCTCCCCCTCCTGCTCTACCTCGCGCTGATAAGAGAAGAGGTCATTGCGCAGGTGGACGCCGTCGGAGAAGGTGTCGCGCAGCACCTGCATGGGCCGTGTCGCGGCGATGGCGTCGGGGACTTCGGCGCCCACCGCGTGCTCCACGAGGTTCGCGGACCAGGGCGCGCCGCCGACCTTGCGGCGCATCGCGATGTATTCGACCGGGTTGGCGATGCGGCCCTCGCTGATGTTGGCGAGCTCCCACATCGACTCCTCAAGGAGATTGCGGGTACTGGTGAGGTAGCGCTTCAGCCAGGCCCTGGACATGGTGGGCGCCGTACGCGGCCACAGGTCGGCCAGGCCCTTCTCGACTCCATTGGCGGGGCGTGGCAGGGGACGGGTGGGATCCTCGGGCATGAAGGAGGCGAGCCGGTCCAGGTGCACGCGGGCCCCGGCGATGTCACGCGTGCGCTTGTACGCTTCGAGGAAGTGATCGTCGAAGTAGAACACCCAGACGTACCAGTCGGTGATGAGGTCGAGTTCGTCCTCATCGCAGTCCGGGTGGGTGAAGGCGCACATCAACGAGTAATCGTGGGCGGCGAGTTCTTCCTCGGTCCACACGGGATCCTGTCCTGGTACGGCGGGGACATCGAGCATGTCCATCTGCCGGGCCCAGGCCATGGAATGACGGTGGGCGCGCTGTACGTGGGGATTGAGACGTGCCGCGTACGGCATGTAAAACTCGGGCATTTCGAAGGGCTGCACGTGAGCTTTCCTCCCATGATCTTCCGTCGGAAGCGTCGGGCGTCGTAGTGGCGGCCAGATCAGCCTGGTGTGCAGTGGGATCACTCCGCCTTCGTCCTCTCCTACGCGGAGAGCGAGGACGGCCGTGGTCCGGGACTTACTGATCGGCATGTGCGGGGCCGGAGCGACGGGCACTGGGCGCCACGTCAGGACCTGGTGGCCGGGCATCCCGATGGTGCCGGGGCTGATGCCGCGTCGGCCGCACGCGCGGCTGAAGGCGGCCGAAGCTTGGGCAGTGGGCGAGCATCAAGGTGGTCCGCTTGCCCAGCGACAGCAGTTCGCCGAAGTTGTCGGGGGTGGGCGGACCGGAGCGTGTGGGGGCCCACCTGGCCGGGGCCGGGAGTGCTCTGCGGTGGACGGGAGGGGAGGGAGCATGGCGTCCTCATGGTGTGGGGTGTGAGAAGGGCTCAGCGCCGCCGCGGCGGGGGCTGTCCGGGCTGCTCTCGTGCGGTCGGCGGCGAACGGGCCCTTCGGGACGGTTCGGCACGAGTCAGTGGTCCCGGTCGGTCAGGAGCCGGGCGAGTAGTTCCAGTTCCTCGCGCTCACGTGGGCCGAGCGCAGCGGCGTCGAGCGCGGCCCGGGACAGCGTCAGATGTCCGGCCACCATCCGGCGTGCCGTCTCGGCCCCGCCCGCTTCCACGACCAGCTGTCCGGCCCGAGCGATCTGGTACGGGGCCAGAGGAGTCCGTTGGGCATACAGATCCGCGAACTCCACTGCCGCGGGGCAGTCGGCAGCCAGCGTGGCGACGACGGGAAGGGTTTTCTTGCGGACGGCCAGGTCATTACCCGCCGGCTTCCCTGTGGTGCGCGGGTCGCCGAAGATTCCGAGGAGATCGTCGACGATCTGGAACGCGATGCCCAGATGGCGTCCGAACGCTTCCAGATGCTCGGCCAGGCACGGGTCCGCTTCCCCGCACAGCGCGCCGAGCGCACAGGCAACCCCCATCAGCGCCCCGGTTTTTCCCGCGGCCATCTGCTCGTACTCCGCGACGCTCACCACCGACCGGGCCTCGAAGGCGACATCGCGTGCCTCGCCTTCGACGAGTGCCTGCACCGCATCGCTCAGCAGGATGACCTCAAGACCGTCGAATGGGCCTGGATTGTCGGCGAGGACGCGGAAGGCCAGTGCGAGCAGGGCATCGCCGGCCAGGATTCCCGCGTGGACACCGAAGGCCTTCCATACCGTCGGATGATGGCGGCGCAGTTCGTCCTCGTCGATGATGTCGTCGTGCAGGAGCGAGAAGTTGTGAGCCAACTCAACTGCCAGCGCGGCGTTCACTCCCTTCGCGGATGAGGATCCCGCCGTACGGCAGCAGGCAAAGGCCAGAGCCGGACGAACGCACTTCCCTCGGCTGCGCTGCACCGGATGGGAATGCTCGTCGAGCCAGCCGAGGTGGTGGCCGACCCACGGCCATATTTCAGCCGGAAGTGTTTGTGCCCAAGCTTTTAGTTCGGGTTCGAGTAACTTCTGGGCGCGGCTGAGCAACTCGGCCCCGCCTCGATCAGCGGCGGCAGCAGTGACACTCACCGTATGCACCTCCGATCCATTCCCGGGCGACTCACGACAGGCTGTCGGACGGGGGAATCCACTGGGTCGGGCCGAGAGCTGCGATGCCCTGTACCGTTTCCAGGGAGCCATCGCCGCCGTTCGCAGGGAAGCCCCCGCGTAACCTGGTTGCGTGAACGCGCTGAACGCAGGAGCCGATCGGCTGTGTCGACGGTCGGTGTCCTGACTCGCGGGAGAACATGCCGCCTGGGGCAGAGGCCTCATCGCCATCCGCGGCGCCCGATCGCCATCCGCGGCGCCCGCCAGAATCTCATTTCGAGCTCATCATTATGAATTTCCTGGACGCGAGTGTGCCCGTATCGCTACCCTCCGACCGGAGCCTTCTCTTGCATTGACTGAAGCGGCGCCACTCGCTCATCTTGCGATCCGTTCCGTCACCCAGGGCTCAGTTGTAGCTACTTAATCACGCGTGACAACAACGCAGTTGCAGGATTTTGCCGGAGTGTATTTTCGCGAGGGGGAGACGCTGTGCCTCGGGAGCGTGTATATGTCAGGGCTGATCTCGGCCCGAACCGACGAGTCGCCGTGCGCCACATGGCAGTCATTCTGGGAGCGGCGACACTGCCCCTATCGCTGACTTGCGGCGTAGCAGAAGCCTTGACGCCAAGGGTTGTTCGACCCCTGGAAGCCGCAAGTCTGGAACGAGCGGTCAACTGCTTCTTCGCGCAGTCCGCAGCATACGGCGGAGAATCCACCAGGTTTGCGCTGCACTCATTCATCACCGGCGAAGTGAGGCAGCTGCTCGCAGTTCCGTTCCCTCATGCCAAGCGCCGTCAACTGCTCGAATACTCCGCACAGCTCATGCATCTCCTCGCCGGGATGACGGCCGACGCGGGACGCCATCCGGTGGCCAGGCGGCAGTTCCACACGGCCCTCACCCTGGCCCAGGAAGCAGGCAGCAGGAACTGCCGAGCCGTCACCTTGCGCGCCATGAGTCTGCACTCCATGCAGTACGGGAGCGCTCGTAACGCCACAGACCTTGCCGAGGCGGCCGTCTGCGCTGTGGGCGCGACAGGAGCTTCTGCAACCCGGGCCTTCGTTCTCGTGCAGCGCGCCCGTGTGTACGCCAACCGCGGCGAACCCCGCCGCGCGCTCACCGACCTTGCGGCGGCCGAGTCGGAGCACCTGAAATGCGTCGGAACTCCGGGGCCCTTCACGTCCTATCCGAAGGCTGGAATGGATTTCCAGCGAGGCGAAGTACTGCATGCCCTGGGGCACGATTCCATGGCGGTGTCCGCGCTGCGCGAGGCGGCTCGGCACCGGTCGCCGCTGCAGCGGAAAAGCTACGCGCTCACCCATGCCCGGCTGGCCGAAGCCCTGCTGGCACGCCGCGACCTGGAAGAGGCATGCACCCATTGGCATGTCTTCCTCGACCAGTACCCGTGCCTGCAGTCCGCAACAGCACGGCAGGCGATGGGAAATCTGCACAGCGCCTTGCCACGCTTTGGACGCCAACCTGCCGCCGCATCCGTGCTGGAGCGAGCCCGTCACATCGGCCGCAGCGGGCGTCGAACACCCCACCACACACTCGGATCACCCGTACCCTCGACGTTCTCATGAAGTGAACCGCGCGACGAGGGGCGCCCAAGCCGTGTGCCGGCAGCGCACGCACCAATCGGCCCGACACGTCATGCTGCGTTCTGGGGGCACGCGGATCCACATCCCCTGAAGAGTGACAGTCGGATCGTTTGCGCTCCTGCGGTGGTCACCGGCCGAACTGGCAGACGTGCGGAACGTTCATAGCGGTTGGCGGTTAGTTAGGGATGGAACACGCGTCCCCTCTATGGAAGCCCCTCATGCCTCACGAACGTCGTGCAGTACTCCCGGCCCCGGTCCCGATTTCCACGTATACCACGCACAATATGGATGAAGCCCACTCGTATCTGGAGAATGCCTATACGAAACACGCAGCAAGCCTGACGGGAGACCGGAAGAACTTCCGGTTCTCCTTCCGCCGGGCCGACGCCGACGGTCTCCACCTCGATTTCGTCGAGCACACTCTGGCCGCCGACTGCCATTGCGACCCGGTGGACAGGGTGCTGTGCCTGTCCGTCCTGCACGGCACCGTACGCCTGGTCAGTGGGCGGCACGATGTGCGCCTGCAGCAGGGACAGGTCGCGCTCTACCCGGTTACGGCCAGCACGCGGGTGAGTTGGGATCCCGTGCGCATCGCCGTGATCAGTCTCCCCCTTGCTCTGGTGCGCAGAACGGCAGCGGAAACCGGCGGGATCGAGGAGGGCGACCTTCGCTTCGACTCGCTCTCGCCGGTCACGTCGGACAGGGCGCGTTCTTGGAACCACTTCATGGCCTTCCTGAACCGTGAGACCAGAAGCCCGGGCTCCGCGTTGACCGAGCCCCTGGTCAGGGAACAACTGGCGCGAACGGCAGCGCTGTCGCTGCTGGCCGTGTTCCCGAACACGGCCCGAGGGCGCGGCCCGTCGCCCACCGCGGGGTACGTCGCTCCAGCCGCGCTGCGGCGAGCGGTGGCCTATATCGAGACGCATGCCGACCAGTCGGTGACGATCAGCCAGCTGGCCGCGGCAGCGGGTGTGACACCCCGCGCGCTGCAACACAACTTTGCCCGCCACTACGGCATCACGCCCGGTACGTATATGCGGCGGGTTCGGCTGGAGCGTGCCCACAAGGAACTCCAGGCCGCTGACCCCACGACCGGCGTCACTGTCGCCTCCATCGCCGCACGCTGGGGATTCGGCAAACCCAGCCGCTTCACGGAGTTGTACCGGCATACCTACAACACGCTCCCCAGCACGACACTGCGGACCTGACCTGAGGGCCTGGTGGCCACCCCTGGACCTGGAGGCCCTAGCCTGCCGCCCTGCCCTTGCCGACAGGCGGGGCCCGTCCGCCCGGGAAGTGCCACGGTGTGCCGGCCCGGGAGAGCTCCGGAGTCGTGGGCGGGACTCCAGGCGCGTCCCCGAAAAGCGAATGACTTGCCCCAGAACGCGAATTGATGGCCACACTGCTCGCCTGTTCGGCCAGCAAAAACAGAGGTCTCGTCTACTTCTCGGAGAAGATCCGGGACCATGGATGATCCCTTCTGCTTGGCGCCTCTCCCTGTGGCATGCCCGGAAGAGCCGAACCTCCCGGACGTCCCATCCGGTCACGGCGAGGACGACAGTCGGGACCTTGTGGACGGCGACGCTTTACACGCCGAGCGGCAATGGCTGGAGGGTCACCATGGTGACCCGTCCTCGGCCCTCGACAGCGCTCCCGAGGCTACCGGCGGTGCGACTCGGCCGGCGGATGAAGAACCCGACGCCCGGACTTCCCTGGATACGTGAAGCACCCGGCTGGATGCGTGAAGCACCCGGCCATCGCACCGAGGCCCGCAGGGGCTGGCAGTTGGCTCGCTGTCGGCATGCCGTATTCCCCCGCTCAAGAACGGGCGGGGAGAGCCCCGCAAGGGCAAGAGCTGGAAGAAGACACCGTCAGCGCATGCACCAGACGGCTGGCGGCGAGGCTCGATACGGCCCGGCACATCCGTTGTGGCCAGCCAATCTCTGCTGCCCGGCCCGCTCCCAGGGGCCGGGCAGCAGTGCCACCTCGTTCACGACAGGGGAGAGGCGCGCGTGCCGCAACTCCTACGAGGAGTGGTTGGCATAGGGCGGGTTCCCGCCCGATGCCTGTCGCTCGTCGGCGGCCCGGCGGCGTCGGACGGCAGCGGTCAAAGTGATGACGATGCCGGATCCCAGTGCCATGCCGCGCAGCAGGTCCACCGGCAGCAGGAAACCGGCCACCAAGAGAATGAGACCTACGATCCACAGGCTCAGCGTCTTGTTCAGGGTGGCATCGAAGGTCCTCAGTGTCATGTAGGCACCGTAGGACAATTTGCCACCGGTTGCCACAGAACGTGATCTACGTCGCGACCAGCGAGTGTAGTGAGGCCGGTGCGAAACCCCTTCTGCCGGTCTGCCCTGCCATCAGCGCACCGGGCAGACCAATTCCAGGCGTCTTCGACCCGGCGGTCGTTGAGCGATGGACTGGTGGGACTGAAGACTCCCTTTGTTTTTCCTGCAACGGCAGAAGAATTTTGTGTCCATGGGGCACCAGGGCGTACTGAGACAGGAAGGCTGCCGGGATCAGCGCACAGGCTTCCGTGGCGTATATGGCGTGAAGAGACGGGCGGGCCGGGCGGGGGGTTGGGTGGCGCGAGAGCATTTGTCACGCTGACATGCGGTCGGTCCGGCTCCGTACCTTGTGGCGCCGGGCCCGGCGGGGCGCCATCGCGCGCCCGGTCATCTCTGCGCAAACACACCCCGGGAACCGCTCCCGGGCCGGCCGCAAGGGAGACGAACCATGCCAGATCTTTCACGCCGCGCCGCACTGCGCGCCGGTACGACGGCCGCCGCCGTCGCCGGCCTCGGCGCGCTCGGCGCGTCCGCGACAGCACGGGCCGCGGTGCCCGTCCAGCAGGCCGGCGCAACGGCGGACGGCTGCCAGGATTTCGACGAGATCTACCGGGGGCGGCACATCGTGGGCCGCTGCACCCATGACGGCGCCCGCCGGCACCCGGGCGGTGGCGAGGTGGGCGTCCGCGTCTTCATCGACGGGGAAGAGCTGCACCTGATGGGCAACGCCGACGGCTCATACGTCAGCATCGTCAACCACTTCGAGTCGCTGCCCACCCCGCTCGCCGTCGCCCGCGTCGCCGTGGACGGCCTGGCCGGCGCCGACCTCGTACCGCTTTCCACCTGACCAACCGCGCATCTCCGGCGCGGCATTGCGCTGCGCTCACCGGACACCACGGGCCACCAGCTGACCCGGCAGGGCCGCCGGTCGCGCAGCCCTGCCCTGATTTACGGAGCCGCCATGGGAATCCGCAAGAACCAGGCCGCGCTCACCGCCACGGAAAAGCGTGACTTCGTCGACGCCGTCCTCGCCCTCAAACGCAACGGCCGGTACGACGACCTCGTCACCACACACAACTCCTTCATCATGAGCGACGTCGACAACGGCCCTCGCGCCGCCCACCGATGTCCGTCCTTCCTGCCCTGGCACCGCAAGTTCCTCCTGGACTTCGAGCGGGCCCTGCAGGAGGTCAACCCGAACGTGAACCTGCCGTACTGGGACTGGACCGTCGACAACACCCCCAGCGCCTCCCTGTGGCGCGACGACTTCCTGGGCGGCAACGGCCGCACCGGCGACCGCCGGGTCACCACCGGCCCCTTCGCCTACGAAGGCGGCAGCTGGCCGCTGGGTGTCACCACCGACACCCGCCCCTTCCTCAGCCGCGCCCTGGGCGCCGCCGGCGTACGGCTGCCCAGCCGCGCCGAGGTGGACTCCGTCCTGGCCATGCGGACCTACGACGCGGCCCCCTGGAACAGCGCGGCGGGCGGGTTCCGCAACAACCTGGAGGGCTGGCGTGGCATCAACCTCCACAACCGCGTCCATGTCTGGGTCGGCGGGCACATGGCGCAGGGCGTGTCCCCCAACGACCCCGTGTTCTGGCTGCACCACTGCTTCGTGGACAAGCTCTGGACCCAATGGCAACAACTCCACGGACGGACCTATCAGCCCGCCGCCAAGACCCCCGGGGTGGTCAGCCTCACCGACACCATGCGCCCGTGGAACGACACCACGCCCCGCGACATGCTCGACCACCGCCCCTACTACACCTACGACACGGCCGCGGCCTGAGCGCACCGCTGCTGTGCGGTGTGCCGTCCGCGGACACGGGGCGACTGGTTGCGCAGTTCCCCACGGCCCCTTGGGACACGGCCGAAGCGCACCGGGCTTCGGCACAGGGGCGGACCGATCCGGGCCGCCGTGCAGCGTGCGGTGTTCGCGGTGCGCTCCCTCACGGTGCGAATGAGCTACGGCAGATGGTGCGTTGAGTTCGGGCGTACGGCATCAGCCAAGGGCATCGTGCGCACGGGGGCCTGCGCCGGTGCCGCGGTGGGAGGATCGAGGCAGCCTGTACGGCCGCGTCTGGACCTCTCCTCGTCTGAGCGGCCGGAGCCTCTACCGCCGCTGAGGCGGGCCCAGGGGCGGAACCGTCCTAGGCCCAGCCGCCGCCCGTAGCTGGGCTGCGGCAGGGCCCTCCCGCCGGACGGTGGCGGGAGGGCCCGCGGCCACGGCGTGCACACCAGTACCGGCTGTGACATGAGCCGCCGGTGGGGGACGGACACAGGCAGCCTCCAGCGTGGCCACCGGACGGAACACCGTCTCCAGTCCGGTCAGGCGCAGCAATCGCAGGTGCGTGGGGCGCGTGCACACCACCGCCAGTCGCCCGTCCCGATCATGCAGCCGCTGGCGGGCCCGGCACATCAGCGCCAGGGCGGCACAGTCCAGGAACTCGGCACCACGCAGGTCGATGACCACCTGGGCCCCGTCAGGCAGCGTTACGGCATCCAGATGCGCGCGGACCTCCGCCGCGGCAGCAAGGTCGATCTCGCCGAACAGGGCAACGACGGCATGACTGCGGACCATCTCGGTGCGGGCATGGCGGCCGGGCAGCGGCGCGCCGAGCACCGGGCGCGGCGATTGGTGAAGTGCGCGGGTCCGGTGGGGCATGTTGAGGCCTCCGAACAGCCAGCACAGGGCCGGGGCGGGAGCAGGGCAACTGCCACCGGGGTTCGGGGTGACGCCAAAGCACCCTAGTACCGGCACCCGTTGCAGAATCGCTCACCATCGACCACGACCACTCGTACGAGTGAACAGAGGCCGGAAGCAGCGCATCTTCCACAGACGTACTGCGGGCGTTCGCGGACGAATCGGCGAACGCGCCCGGCGCAGAGCAGGCGAGAGCCGGGCTCGGTACGTCTTCAGTGCTCGGTTGTCGATGAGGGCACCGCGGCAGTGCCTCGGCGGTGTGGCGACGTCCCGCTGGAGGGTGCGGGACGGGTTGTTCAGGCCCATAGTTGAGGATCCGGCTGCCAAGTGAGGTCTGCAGTCGCTGCGTTCGGGACTCCGCTATCTCCAGCAGGGGTAGCGGCGGGACCCTGGGCCTCATCGCAGCCTGCTCCTCGGCTGGTGATGCGCGGTGTGGGGCGGGGCCGCTGCGTCGTGGCCCGGGGCGAACAGGCTGGTGACGTCACGGCAGAGCCGCCTGACAGGAATACGAGGCCGTGTCCAGCGGCAGGGCGAGCGGCGCAGGTCGGCCAGGCACCGTCGTCCGCCGACGTGCCTGTACGGACATCACCCCAGCTCTTTCTGTTGTTCGTTGGAGGCGGCGCCGATGGTGCGATGCCGGGCCGGGGTCGGGGTATTCGACACCGTAGAGACGGTCGGCAGTCGCGCAGAGGTGACCGTCGCCACTGCCGGACGATTCCCTTGCTCGGGCGGTAGCGGTGGATGGTGCTGACGATCAGGTTGGCCGGCCGAGTGCGGCGGGTGGAGGTGCGAGCGATGTGGCCCGAGGTCCATGGCGACAACAGCGCGGCCAATGGCGCCCGTCCGTCCGGTGGCGAGGATGGCAGGTGTGTCACGGACGTCGTGGCAGCCGCCGTGCAGGGCCTCGACTTCCTGCAGGTGCCCGCGGCGCTGTGCCGTGCCTGCGTAAAGCTGCTTCCGGTCACCGGGGCGTCCGTGTCGCTCACCTCGCAGCGGACGGTGAACACCTTGTGGTGCGCCAGTGATGAGAGGGCGACCCGGCTCGCCGAGGCCCAATACACGCTCGGCGACGGCCCGTGCCAGGCGGCCTTCGACCAGACGGCACCGGTGCTGGCATCGGATCTCACCGGTGGACCAGATGCCCTCAGGTGGCCGGTTTTCGCCCAGCAGGCCCTTGAACTGGGGGTACGGGCGGTGTTCTCGTTGCCGTTGGGGGTGGGTGCACTGGCCGTCGGCACGCTCGACCTGTACCGGGAGTCCACCGGTGCGCTGTCCGAACGGGAGTTGCGCATCGCGTTGATGGTCCGGGACGCCGTCACCTTCTCCGTCTTGCACCTGCAGTCCGACACCGAGCGGCACGGGCCCGGGGACGAAGGCGGAGCAGCGTCATGGGTAGAGGCCGCAGAAGCCGATCACGCCGAGGTCTACCAGGCCGTCGGCATGGTCATGGCTCAGCTGGGCTTAGACCCGCAGCAAGCCCTGGACCGGCTGCGGGCCCGCGCCTTCACTCAGGGGTGCTCGGTGACCGAGCTGGCCCGTGACGTAGTGAGCCGGGCGGTCCGTTTCTCTGCGGAGGCGGACGAGGGCCAGGAGCATGGGCGGCGCGGCACAGCGAACGAGGGACGGTGAACGGCCCATGAAACATGAACAGCAGCTCGCCGAGGCAATCGTCGGGCCGGCCCTTCGACGAGTACGGGCCGCTGGGCATCCGCTCGACGACCGGGGCCCGCTCGGTCGAGCAGGGCAGGCCGGGCCGGTTGCCGGAGAGCTTCCACCGCCCTCACAGCACCCGCACTTCCGTGGCTGCTATTCGGTCGGTGTTGACGCCCTGTGGGGCGTCAACTGGCGCCGCAGGGGCATCGGCCCGGCCTGGGGCGAGCTCAAGAGCATTCGGGGGCCGGCCCGGACGGCGCCCCGGTCTGCGTGATCTTGGATCATCTCTCCGCCCACAAGAACTGGCGCCTCGGAGGGGCGGCGAGGAACGAGGCCGAGCTGTGCTTCATGCCGACGAACGCGTCCTGGGCCAACCCGATCGAGGCCCGCCTCGGACCGCTGCGGAAGCTCACGCTGGCCAACTCGTACCATGCCAAGCACACCGTCCACATGGAAGTCGCACCGCTGCCCGCGCCGGCACCACCAGAATGCCCGGCACACCGGCGTCCTCGTCGCGCAGCGACGTGAACGTGCCCGCGTCCGCAGCGAGAAGGCCTCCGGTGAGGCAAACGGTGTCTCGTGTCCCCGGCATGACCGTTGCGGCGGGAAGGCCGGCCAGGTTCGTGCTGCCAACTCCGCGTCGGCCGGGGCGGCGGCCCCTTCGGCCGGCGCGGAGAGCAGAGGGCAAAGAATCAGGCCAGTCCGTTCCAGCCCCACCGGGGCGTGGGGCCGGGGTCACCGACGTCGGTGCCGACTGGATCAGCTGACACGTCACGGGCGATCTTGGTGCCCCAGTCGAAGTATTCGATGACTCGGCACCGCAGCAGCTCGTCGTCTGGGAGTTCCTTCTCGACGGCAGCTGTCATCAGCTCCATCCAGCGCAGGCGCTGCTCCTCGGTGATCGACAGGCCGAGGTGGGCGCGCAGCAGAGCCTGGTGGCCGCCGAGCTCGTCAGTGAACCGGGGCGGGCCGCCGAAGACCTCGGCGAGCCAGATGGCGACGTGCTCGGTATGGGTGCGGCTGAAGTTGGCGAAGACAGGCGCGAGCAACGGATCCGCCAGGACGTCGTCATAGAAGGTGTTGCTCAGGCGGCGGAGCGCATCAAGACCGCCGATGGCTTCGACCAGAGGTTTCGTGCTGTCGGTCATTCCGCCTCTTCTGGAGGGATGCCACGGTGGTCTGCTCGTGGTGTTTCGTTTCCGCGACGCTCTTCGCATTCAACCCGCAGAGCGACTCGACTGCGAGCACCAACCCGGCGAACCGCCCCGGCCACAGCATGAGCGACCCGGCGCAGCTGGTTGATGAGGGACCGGAGACTCCCGGCGCGGGCGCACGGATCCGGCGCGCCGCCACGCGTCCGGCTCCTTCGCGCCGCGGGCCGCAGGAGGCGTTCTTCCTGCCCTGCTCGGTCCCGCACCGCGAGTGTTCCTCGGTGCCCAGGCTGCGGCCGTCAACCTGCCCAGCGCAGCGGAGCATTGTCTTGTGGACAGGGAGGCTGGCGGATGGGGCGGGTGGTGTCGGCGTCAGCTGCGGTGGCGGGTGCGCAGGTAGGTCAGGAAGGAGGCGAGTTCCTTCTTGACGACGGGGGCGAGGAGGTAGAGGCCGATGATGTTGAAGACGGCGAGGCAGAAGACGAGGGCGTCGGCGAGGTCGAGTACGGAGCTGAGGGTCAGCAGCGAGCCGAGCATGACGGTCAGGGTGAACAGCGTCTTGTAGAGGAGCGTGCTCTTCTTGCCGTGTCCGAACAGGAATGTCCAGCCCTTCAGGCCGTAGTAGCTCCAGGTGATGATCGTGGAGAAGGCGAACAGGAGCACGGCGACGGTCAGGACGTAGGGGAACCAGGGCAGGACGGAGGCGAAGGCGTCGGAGGTGATGGTCACCCCGCCGGGGATGTCCTGGCCGGCTGCGACGGCCGCGCGGGCCTGTTCCCAGCTGGGCGTGGAGGCCACGACGATGGTCAGGGCGGTGACCGTACAGACCACGACCGTGTCGATGAAGGGTTCCAGCAGGGCCACCAGGCCCTCGGTGGCGGGGTGTTCGGTCTTGACCGCGGCGTGCGCGATCGGCGAGGACCCCAGGCCCGCTTCGTTGGAGAACGCAGCCCGCTGGAAGCCGACGGTCAGTGCGCCCAGGGCGCCTCCGGCGACGCCTAGCGGGGAGAACGCGCCGGTGATGATGGAGGAGACGGCATCGGGCACCTGGCCGATGTTCGCGGCGATGACGATCAGGCAGCCGACGAGATACAGCACTGCCATGGCGGGCACGAGGCGGCTGGTGACCTTGGCGATGGAGCGGATCCCGCCGAGCAGGACCGCGCCGACGACCGCGGCCAGCAGCACACCGAAGGCGATCGCGCCGGTATCGCTGCCGACCCAGCCGTCCGGGCCGCCGGTGACCTCGACGAGCTGCGCATAGCTCTGGTTGACCTGGAACATGTTGCCGCCGAACAGCCCGAAGAAGATCAGGGCGACGGAGCTGAGGACGGCGAGGACCGTCCCGAGCGGGGCCAGCCCGCGCTCGGCGAGCCCCCGGGTGAGGTAGTACATCGGGCCGCCGGAGACCGAGCCGTCCGCGTGCACGACGCGGTATTTGACGCCGAGGGTGCATTCGACGAATTTCGTGGCCATGCCGAAGAACCCGGCGACGATCATCCAGAAGGTGGCGCCCGGCCCGCCGATGGTCACCGCGACCGCGACACCGGCGATGTTGCCGAGGCCGACGGTGCCGGAGACCGCGGTGGCCAGGGCCTGGAAATGGCGCACCTCTCCGGGGTGGTCCGGGTTCTCGTACGTGCCGCGGACCAGCCGCACGGCCAGGGCGAAGCGGCGGAACTGTACGAAGCCGAAATAACCGGTGAAGACGATCCCGGCGAGCACCAGCCAGCCGACGATCCAGGGAAACTCCTGGCCGAAGACGGTGATCTTCGCGAAGACCACGTTGGAGACGTGGCGCGCGATGGGCTCGACCACGGCGTTGACGGCACGCTCGATGTGCTCGTTGGCGGGACCAAAGGGGGCCAGCTCCAGCATGGGGCTCTCACGGGGGTCGTACGGGTGGTAAGCGACATCCGACACCATCAAGATCACCACCGCGCGCCGGGCGCCCTCACCGGGTGACGCCCGTCCGCGCCCCGCACCCCCGCAGCCGCCCCGTGACGGGCACCCGCACGCCTCGGGCCCCAGACACAATTGGCGCAGCGACGGCCCGGCAGGGCGCAGGCGGCCCGGCCGGCCGCGGCGCTTTGGAGCGCGCCGTCCCCGTCACGGCGGCGCCGCCTCTCCCGAGCACGCGCGGCGCGCCGCAGCGCAGCACGGATGCCCCGTCTCCTCATACGCACGACACACCTGCCTACTGATGTCGACATGGTGCGCCGTTATCCGTGCGTGCCCGTGCCCACGTACTGCTTCCTCGGGGCGATCCAACGCCGGCACCGCCTCCTGCGAGCGGTCGACGCAAACGCTCGCCAGCGGTGGCCCTCCCGGCGGCAGGCCGGGGCGTGGACTACCGTCAGCGCCCGTCGAACGGAAGGTTCCCGGCGCCGCTCACGTTCTCTGCCGACGGGGGAGAGGCCGGTGGACCAGGCGCTGGGATGCGCCCCAAGTGGGAGCACCTGACCACGTTGGCAGTCTCGGCGTCGAGAAACGCGCCCCACCGGCGGCGCGCCATCAGGCCTACGGTAAGGACCGCGAGTTCATCCGCTTTGAGACGGCCGCGGACGATGCGTACGGAGGTAGGGGACGTGCTCATGCCGTCACCCTTTCCGGGGGCTTTCCGCGGAGCCGAACTCATCTCGGCGCGGTGACGCAGGAGCCTCACGCCAACGAACATGCCCTGCCAGAGCACGGAAATCGAATTCCGTAAGTTTCTCGTCACGGGAAACGCGCGCCGAGTGCCTGCTGATATTTCTCCCCTCGTATTAACAGTCCCCTAGATGCGGTCATTGCCATCGAGAGCTCAGCAAGATCTTCCTTAGCGCATCACGGACGATCGGCTCGTCATCGGCGAGGCGGGCCAAGGAGCCTGGTACGTACGCTCCTTGGCCCGGGAACAGGAATGCGGTGAGGTGACCCATCAGTCTTTCCCCTTGCTTGTGCCGCTGTCCGCGTGTGTACGGTGCGCTCGGTGGCAGGACGATGCGCGGGTGCGGAGCGATCGGGCGGTGTCCACGGCTCGGAGCACTGCGCCGCTCCGCAGGATGAGCGAGTGCCCGACGTCAGAGTCCGCCGGCCGGGGTACCCGCCCCGGCCGTGGGTGAGCGCCTCGACGATGGATTGCGGAATGGCTTGCCGGTGATCCCTGCGTGAATGTGTTGAACGCCCGGCACCGCCCACACCGCTTTTCATGCACTGCTCCGGAGCCGCCGGGTCGAAGTGCTCCACGCCCCAGACGAGATCCCATCCCGCATCACCTTTCGCAGATACGGTGCATATCCGAGCTCGCGTTCGAGATGAGGAGATGTCGGCCCGCCGTAACGTGCCCGCCACCCCCGAACCGGCCGGCAGCCGCATCCGTGCAGTGTTCAACGCGTTCACGCAACCACTCCAACAGTGCGATTTCTCCGCGCTTATCGACCATGCTTTTGTGGAAGTCGCACCACCAGCGGCCGCCTGCCCGAAGCAGAGCCGATACACGCACCCAACACGAGGCATCACGGGAATCACCGATGCGGCCGCGCTCCGCATGTCGATACACGCCGCGACTCGAACGAGGAGAATCAGTGTCGATCCCCCGCCAGCCCAATGGGCTCCTTCGGGCTCTGCTCGCCGAAGCGGACTGGACGCAGGGCTCCCTCGCACGAGCCGTAAACGCCGTCGCCTCCGAAGTCGGTCGGCAACTCGACTACGACCGTACGGCGGTGGCGCACTGGCTCAGCGGAACACAGCCCCATCCTCCGGTACCGGAATTCATCGCCGAGGCCCTCACCCGGCGCCTGGGACGCCCCGTCTCCGCCACCGCCGCGGGATTCACCGGCGTAGGCAGCGGATACGTGGCGTCGTCGAGCAGCAGCCCCACCGGCCAACGGTGGACCAGGGCCGAACTGGTGGAGCTGTACCGCCTGGAGAGCGACCCGGTCCACAGGCCGCCAGCCCAGGCGCTGCCCTACCAGGTCAGCCAGCTCGCGGACCTCTGCCGGAGCACGTCTGCGGGATGCCACCTGGCGGACGTACCGCACGAGCAGCCCGCCGCGGCCGAACTCACGGTCATGCGCCTCGCGGTGCGCTTCTACCGCGCCTCCCTCAACGCCCACGGCGGGCGGGCCGCCCGCTCGGCGCTGGCGACATTCCTCGCGGACGCTGTCATCCCCGGGCTGCACGGCGCCAAGCCTGCGCCCCTCCAGCGCACGCTGCTGGTGGAAGCCTCGCGCCTGACCTTTCTCCTGGCCCGGATGTACGAGGACGCCGCCTCGCACGGCCTGGCGCAGCGCCACTTCATCGCCGCGCTGCAGCTCGCCCGGGAGTCCGGGGACCGCTCGGCGCAGGCCGTGGTGCTGCGTGGGCTCAGCGCCCAGGGGCTCTCCCTCGGACACCACCGCCTCTCGCTGATGGCCGCTGAGGCCGCGGTGCGGGCCGCCGGGACGCAGGACAGCCCGGCAGGTGCCTATCTGCTCACCCAGCTCGCCGTCGCGCAGGCCGCCTGCGGACACCGCCGCGAGGCGCTGGTATCACTCCTGCGGGCCGAGCGTGCCATCGCGCCCGACGAATCCGGCGGCCCCCCGGACAGTCCTTTCGATACCTACTCACAGGCCGCGCTGGAATACCAGAGCGCCAAGGCCCTCCAACTCGCGGGAGATATTGTCGGCGCACATGCGGCGATGAGCCGCTCCCTGGCCAAGCGATCGGCCGAGGATCGCAGAGGCCTGGCACTCAGCTACGCGCAACAGGCCGAAATGCTCATGCGTGCCGGGCATGTTGAAGCAGCCTGTTCATCGTGGCAGTCGTTTCTGGAGCAATACGGTCACCTTGGTTCGGGAAAGGCTCACGCAGCCGTCGTACGCTCGCGACAACTGCTCAAGCCCTTCAGCCGGGTTCCGGCAGCAGCCACCGTGCTGGAGCAGCTGGCCCAGCAGAAGCCTGCTGTCGTTCCCTGCTGAAAGCGAGAATCCGCGTCCCGCTTTCACGCCTTTCAACACCTGGCCGAAGGAAACCTGTACCCAGCGACCGGGCAGACCCGGTTCAATCAGTGACGAACAGCCACCCGATCCACGCGAGACGGCCTGTCACAGCCAACCGTCGGCGTCCTTACCGCCTCTCCCTCATTCACGGCAGAAGGACCGCATCGACCTCCCCCTGCGAAAGGAACGCATTCATGACTCACGCTCCGCCCCAGAGCCATGAGTGCCACGACGATACGCCGAGCACCGTGATCCATCTCTTCCCCGGTCAAGGGGACTTCGCCGTCAGCGCCTTGGTGCGGGCCATCCGCACGACGCCTGGCGTGCGCGAGGCCGTGGCCGACGTGTTCGGACAGGTCGAGGAAGTGGGCAAGGAATTCGGCATCGCACCGTTGGCCCCCTCACTGCTCAGTAACCGCCCGCCCAGCGGCCGCGACCTCGCCCAGGGCCCCGTCGGCACGTATCAACTGGCGCTCTACTGCTCCTCATTGGCCGTCCATCGCGCCCTGTGCGCGGCCGGCCTGACGCCCGACCGCATCGTGGGGGTCAGCTTCGGCGAGATCGCCGCACTCACAGCCGCGGGGGTGTTCTCCACGTCGGACGGGGCCCGGATCGCCTGCCTGCTGTCCCGTTATCTGTACCAGTGCGAGGGCGGGATGAGCCTGCTGGGCGCGGGCGAGGAGCAGGCCGAACGCCTGTTGCGCGAGTGGGACTCCCCCTCGCTGGTCCTGGCCTGCGTCAACGATCCCGGCGAGACCGTTCTCAGCGGTCCGGTGACGGATCTGGAGGGCGTGGAGAACCTCGCACGCCGACAGGGTCTGCCCGTGGTCCGGCTCCGGCTGCCCTTCGCCTCCCATCACCCGTCCTTCACAGGCCAGGCCGACGCCTTCGCGGCGGCGATCCGTTCCGTTCCCGCCCGGCGCGCCCGGCTGCCTGTCCACTCCGCTGTCCGCGGCGGCCCGTACACCCCACGGGACGACCTCCACCGGGCGCTGGCCGACTGCCTGGTCCGCCCCGCACGGCTGCCCAAGATCCTGCATCAGGTCACGATGTCTGCGCGCCCCCTGCTGCTGGAGGCGGGAACCGGCTGGGCGCTGACCCGCAACGTCCGCCATACCGTGGCCCCTTCGGCCGCCCGCGCGCTCGCACCCATCGGTGAACCCGGTTTCGCCTGGGCGCCCACCACCTCGGCACGGGATGCCGCCGTCCTCGCCGGCCCTGCCCTGCCCGCTACGGAGCGATGGCGATGACCACGTACACGCCACCCATCGACGAACTGCGACAGATCGTCAACGGCCCCTGCCCGCAGACTCTGCGCGACGAAGTGCAGGCAGCGCTTGCCCCGG
The DNA here is from genome assembly GCF_058245575.1 of Streptomyces sp. UF-297. Taxonomy (NCBI): domain Bacteria; kingdom Bacillati; phylum Actinomycetota; class Actinomycetes; order Kitasatosporales; family Streptomycetaceae; genus Streptomyces; species Streptomyces sp. UF-297. The sequence goes on from NZ_JBSIBZ010000013.1 coordinate 79,480, forward strand.
TCTGCCCCCCAAAGACAACGCCCGCGGCCATCGGCGACGCCACGCGCCGCGCCCGCCACCACCGCGACCTGCTGTGCCGCCTCGCCCACGCCCTCCCCCCGGCAGAACAGCTGTGCCGCTCCCCGCAGTCGCTGGCCGCGCTCAGTGAGTGCCTCGCCGTCGCCGACCCGCCGTCCTGCATGGCCGCCCTGTCGCACTACGCGCTGTGCCTCAACTCGATCGTCTCGTTGTCGGACGACCCCGAGCAGCTCGGCTCCCGCTGGAAGGAGCTGTCCTCAGGCCGCACCAACGGCGTGTTCCTGGTCACCGAGATCGGGGACGGCAGCAGCCATCTGAGCATGCGCACCACAGCCGAATTCGACCCGGAGACATACGGGTTCGTGCTGAGCACACCGGACGCAGGGGCCGCCAAGGTCTCGGGAGTCGGAGCGCCGGGCATCGCCCAGTCCGCCGTGGTGTGCGCGCGGCTGCGGGTCGCGGGAAGCGACCACGGCATCTTCTCCTTCGTGGTGGATCTCGCAACCGCACAGGGCCCAGCGCCCGGCGTACAGATCTCCAGCCCTATCGAAGCAGCCGATCTCCCACTGGACTATGCGCTGGTGAGCTTCACCAACGTACGGCTGGCCTACGGGCAATGGCTCAACGACGGCGCGGCCATCGACGCACAGGGCCGTTTCCACGACCCGCTCCCCACTCCCGACGCCAGGCTCGCACGCACCTTGTGCGTCGGGCAGGCTCTGTGGGCAACCCTGCCCTCGGCGATGGCCGCCATGGCACGGAACAGTGCCGTACGGGCCGTACGGCACTCCGCGCACCGTCGTACCCACGGACGGCTGTCCCCCGGAAGCCCGGTGCTGGCCTACCGCTCGCAGCAGCACGCTGTCCTGGGCTGCCTCGCCGAGGCCTTCGCCCTGACCTGCGCCGGGCACGCCGCGCAGGGCATCTGGGCCCGCTCCTTGAGGCAGCACGGGTGGCAGCACAGGGGCGGGAACCACACCACCGTCATGGCCTTCTCCCCCTGGGCAGCCGTCGACCGCCCCCTCGCGGTCCTCAAGGCCCACGCGGTCCGCGCTGCCGCACGGGTGACCGCACAGTGCCAGCACCGCTGCGGCCTCGCCGGATTCCTGAACACCAACCGGCTCACCGCCTACCACGGCCTCGCCCACTCCTTCGACAGCGCGGGCGGCGACAGCCAGTTGATCCTCCTGGACGCCGGACGGGCCATCGCCGAAAAAGCGGGCGCCCCGGAAGCCTTCACCACGCCCCCTCAGGCGCCCGTCGGTCATCCGTACTGGTGGCCCGCCATCGCCCGGATCCACGAGAACACGCTCGCCAACCAGCTGCGCGCCACCCTCAAGAAACGAACGCTCAGCGGCCTTCGGGGACCGGAACTGTGGAATCCGCTCCTGGACGCCGCCCGGGAACTCGGTGAGGCCTACGCCGACCGCCTGGCCGCCGAGAGCCTGGCCTCGACCCTCGCCACCGTCAAAGACCCCGCGCTGCACACCGCACTCGATGTGCTGGCCGCGCTCTACGGCACGGCACAGGCCCGCCGTGTGTCAGGCCGGCTGCTGACCTCCGCAGTCCTCGACACCGACACCGCACGCGCCCTCCCCCAGGTGATGGACGCCCTGTGCGACCGGCTGCTGCCGCACCTGCCGCTCCTGGAGGAGGCCATGGCAACCCCGCAGAACACGCCTTCGGGCGCCGCTGACGACGCCACCGCTCCGAGCGGATCCGTCCGCTGGCCAACAGAAGGGCAGCCATGAGTCCCGTACCGACGAGTACCCCGCGCTACGGCGTGCTGGGGATGGGCACCTACCTTCCCCGTACCCGGCGCTCCAACGACGACATCGCGGACACGGTGGGAGTCACCCCCCAGTGGATCGCCGAACGCACCGGCGTCCACACCCGGTATGCGGCCGCACCCGAGGAGGCCTCCTCCGACCTGGCCGCGGCCGCGGTGCGCGCCGCCGTCGCCGCGGCCGGCATCGACATCGACCAGCTGGACGTGCTGATCCTGGCCACCTCCACCCCCGACGAACTGGGCCCCTCCACCGCCTGCCGCGTCCAGGCCCTCACGGGTGCACGCAACGCCGTGGCCCTCGACGTCAGCGCCGCCTGCTCCGGCTGGCTGTTCGCCACCCGGGTCGCGCACGACTGGCTCACCAACGATCCCTGTGCCCGGTACGCGGCCGTCGTCGGGGTCGAGGTCTACTCCCGGTTCGTCGACCCGGCCGACCGCGGGACCGCCGTCCTGTTCGCCGACGGAGCCGCGGCCTCCGTCATCGGCCCGGTGCACGACGGCGGCGGCTTCGAGGACTTCCGTCTGGGGTCTGACGGCACCGGCGCACATCACGTCCTCATCCGCGCCGGCGGCAGCCGCGCCCCGGCCAGCCCGGAGACGCTGGCGGGCCATCAGCACGACATCTGCATGGACGGCCGCGCGGTACGCGACTTCATCACCGACATCTTTCCTTCCATCGTCAAGGAGAGCCTGGTCCGCAACCGTCTGCGGCTCGACGACATCGATGTCTTCATCACTCACCAGCCCAATCCCGTGCTGCTGCGCGCCATCGGCGACCGCATCGGAATTCCCGAGGACCGGCTGGTCATCGTGGGCGGCGGAGTGGGCAACATCGGCGCGGCCAGCGCCCCTTACGCGCTCGCCAGCGCAGCCTCGCGCGGCCTGCTGCCCCCGGGCGCACGCGTCCTCATCGCCGCTTTCGGAGCCGGCGTCACCTGGGGCAGCGCCCTGCTGACCTGGAGCAACGCCTCCTCCATCCACCTGGCCCCGGCCCGCCCGGCCCACCCGGTGCCCGCGCCCCGCCCCCAGCCCGTCCCCGCTGCAACCAGGAGCACCTGATGACGAACCAGACCCCGATCACCGTGAGCGACCGCTTCCGCCTCGACGGAGCGCGTGCGCTCGTCACCGGCGCCTCGCGTGGTATCGGCCGGGCAGTGGCCGTCGCACTCGCCCAGGCCGGCGCCGTCCTCGCCCTCTCCGCCCGCTCCGCCACCGCACTGGAAGGAACCGCCGAACTCGTGGCGAAAGCGGGCAGCTCCGCCATGCTCACGCCCGGCGACCTCTCCGTACCGGGCACGGCGGATCTCGTGGTGGACAACGCCGCCGCCGCGCTCGGCGGACTGGACATCGTGGTCCACAACGCCGGCGTCCTGCCGTCCCAGCCCGACGGCAGTCCCACGATGGTCCCTCTGCAGGACTCCACACAAGCAGACTGGGACCAGGTAGTCTCCGTCAACCTCAACGCCACGGCTGCCCTGTGCCGACGTGCGCACCCTCATCTGGCCGCCTCCGCACGCGCCAGCGTCGTCCTCATGTCCTCACTCGCCGCTGTGGTCGGCACCCCCAGGATGGAAGCGTACGCCGCGACCAAAGCCGCCCAGGTCTCACTGGCCCGCAGCCTGGCTGTCGGCTGGGCCCGCGACGGCGTGCGCGTCAACGCGCTGTGCCCCGGCTGGACCCGGACCGACTTGACGGCCTTCGCGTACTCGACCGGACCGCTGTCCGACTGGCTGATGGCCCACGTCCCGATGGGCCGCTGGGCGGAGCCGGAGGAAGTCGCCAACGTCGCGCTCTTCCTCGCCTCACCCGCCGCGGCGTTCATCACCGGCCAGGCTCTGCTCCTGGACGGCGGAGCATCCGTACCCGATGGCGGGATGGCCGGGATTCCCAAGCCACCCTCCCCCTTCGTCAGCGTCTGACCGGCTCCCCTGCCCGAGGAGGGCACCCCCCCATGACCGAGCACCAGCCCACCGCAGTGATCAGCGGGATCGGCTCCTGCCTGCCTCCGCGCGTACTGTCCAACGAGGAGGTGACGCGCCGCGGCGCCCTGGACACCACCGACGCGTGGATCCGCACCCGCACCGGCATCGCCCGCCGGCACCAGGCCGAGGCCGGGACGAGCACCGCGGACCTCGCGGTGGCGGCGGGCCGGGCGGCGCTGCGGTCCGGACGCGCCCAGGCGGACCTGGTCCTGCTGGCGACGACCACCCCGGACCGCCGCTGCCCCGGCACCGCGCCGGAGATCGCGCACCGTCTGGGCCTGGGACCGGTTCCGGCCTTCGATCTGGCGGCCGTGTGCTCCGGATTCGTCTACGGCCTGGCGGTCGCCACCGGCCTGCTGCGCAGCGGCCTGTGCGCACGCCCGCTGGTGATCGGCGCCGAAACGTACTCCACCATCATCGACCCCCTTGACCGGGACACCGCCGTCATCTTCGGGGACGGCGCGGGAGCAGTCCTGCTGCGCTCCGGCGATCGGGACGAGCCCGGTGCGGTGCAGGCCTTCGACCTGGGGTCCGACGGCACGGGCAGCGACCTGATCGCCATCGCCGCCGGGGGATCGCGGCACCCGGACACCGCCGGGCCGGTGGGCCGCGACACCCGCTATTTCCGGATGCGCGGGCGGGAGGTGTACGGGCAGGCCGTGCGCCGGATGACCGACTCCTCCCTGGCCGTCCTGCGGCAACTGCACTGGGCGCCGGAGAGCATCGGAGCGTTCATCGGCCACCAGGCCAACCAGCGCATCCTGAACTCGGTGGCGGACCGGATCGGCATCGCCGCCCGCCACCGCTTCGGCAACATCCGCGAGGTCGGCAACACGGCTGCCGCTTCCATCCCACTGGCGCTGGCCGCCACCGTCGCACGCCAGGCCGTACTGCCCGGCACCCGCAGCCTGTTCACCGCTTTCGGCGGCGGCCTGACCTGGGGATCGGTCGCTCTGCACTGGCCGGAAGCAGTACCGCACACCAACGCGCCCGAAACCCGCATGACCGCATCCCCCGCCCCGCGCACACACCACAAGGAGACACGATGCAAGCCGTCTACGACCGTCTCGTAGCCGTCCTCACCGACAAGTTCCAGGTCGCGGCCTCGGACATCGGCCCCGACATCTCGCTCAGCGACCTGGAGTTCGACTCCCTCGCGGTCGTCGAACTCTATGTGACCTTGCAGGAGGACTGGAACGTCGAACTGGAGGAGGACGACTCCGCCGCCGAGATGACGCTCAAGAAGTTCGCCGAATCCGTGGAACTCCAGCTCCGGGCGGCACCATCACCCACCGGTCAAGGAGCCGGCCGGTGACATCGCGCCCGCGCTCCGACGCCATCGCCGTCACCGGCATCGGGCTGGTGACCCCCGCGGGAATCGGCACCAAGGCCACCTGGTCACGGGTCTGCGCCGGGGAGACCACGACGGCCGAGGATCCCACGCTCGACGGGCTCCCGGTCTCCCTGTCCTGCCGCGTGCCCGGCTTCGATCCGAAGCAGCACGTGGCTGCTGCCCACGCCTGGAAACTCGACCGCTTCACGCAGTTCGCCCTCGCGGCGGCCCAGGAAGCCGTGCAGGACGCCGGCCTGGACCCTTCCGTCTGGCTCAGCAGCCGAGTCGCCGTGGTCCTGGGGTCCGCCGCCGGCGGTCTGGCCACCTACGAGGACCAGCACCGCAAATTCCTGGACACCGGCGCCCGCACCGTCTCCCCGCTGACACTGCCGGCGTTCCTGCCCAACATGGCCGCAGGACAGCTAGCCATCGCCCTGCGTGCCAACGGGCCCGTCCTCCATACCGCCACGGCCTGCGCATCGGGAGCCACCGCGCTCATCACGGCGTCGATGCTCCTGGACAGCGGCGCGTGCGACATCGCCGTAGCGGGCGGCGCCGACGCCATGATCACACCCATGTGCGCCACCGCGTTCGCCAAAATGGGCGCGCTCTCGCGCCGCCGGGACACACCGAGCGCCGCCTCGCGGCCGTTCGACGCCGAGCGCGACGGCTTCGTCCTGGCGGAAGGAGCCGGAGTCCTGGTACTGGAACGGCACGCCGATGCCGTTGCCCGTGGCGCCGCCATGCACGCGCGGCTCGCCGGGTACGGCGCCTCCGCCGACGCCCATCAACCGGTGGCGCCCGACCCCGCGGGGCACGGCCTGCGCCTGGCGGTGTACGAGGCGCTGCGTACAGCTGACGCGACCCCGGACGACATCGACCACGTCAACGCCCACGGCACCAGCACCCCGCTCAACGACCGCACCGAAGCCCGCGTGCTGCAGCGGATTTTCAGCGCCGCACCGCCGGTCACCTCGGCCAAGGGCGTCCTGGGGCACACGATGGGAGCGGCCGGGGCCATCGAGGCCGCGCTCACCGCACTGAGCGTCGAGCATCAACTCGTACCGCCCACCGCCAACTTCCGGCGGCACGACCCGGAATGCGGCGATGTGAACCTCGTCAGCGGTGCGGCCCGCCCGCACCGCATCCGCCTCGCACTGAGCAACTCCGCCGGCTTCGGCGGGCACAACACCGTGCTGGCCTTCGCCCCCGCCGCATGACCAACCACCCCGGCGCAACGGAAAGGACAGGCACCATGCCGCCTCCTGCCCTCACCACAGCATCCCTTGAGCCGACGGACGCACGGCTCGGCTGCCTCTTCGAGATCTGTCGCCAACGCAACCCCGGCGAGGAGGAGTTCCACCAAGCGGTACACGAAGTCCTGGGCTCCCTCGGACCGGTGCTCGCCGTACGCCCGGAACTGGCCGAGCCCGGGCTCATCGAGCGCATCACCGAACCCGAGCGCCAGATCATGTTCCGGGTTCCCTGGCAGGACGACTCGGGCAGGGTCCGGGTGAATCGAGGCTTTCGTATCGAATTCAACAGCGCGCTCGGCCCCTACAAAGGCGGGCTGCGCTTCCACCCCAGTCTCAACCTCGGGATCGTCAAGTTCCTGGGCTTCGAACAGGCTTTCAAGAATGCCCTGACAGGTCTCGGCATCGGCGGCGGGAAAGGCGGCAGCGATTTCGACCCGCGAGGACAGTCCGAGAACGAGGTGATGCGCTTCTGCCAGTCCTTCATGACGGAACTCCACCGGCACCTGGGAGAGCACACCGACATCCCGGCGGGCGACATCGGGGTCGGCAGCCGCGAAATCGGATTCCTCTTCGGCCAGTACCGGCGCATCACCAATCGCTGGGAGGCCGGCACACTGACCGGAAAAGGCCTCCAGTGGGGCGGTTCGGAAATCCGCACGCAAGCCACCGGATACGGCACCGTGCTCTTCCTCGCCGACATGCTCGCGGTGCACGGCCGAAGCCTGGACGGCAGGAAGGTCACCGTATCCGGGTCGGGAAACGTCGCCCTCTACGCGATCGAAAAGGCCCAGGAAATGGGGGCCGACGTGGTCACCGCATCCGACTCCGGGGGCTTCGTCATCGACGAGAAGGGAATCGACCTGCCCCTCCTCAAACAGATCAAGGAGGAAGAGCGCGGTCGAGTCAGCGACTACGCACACCGCCGCGGCGCATCGGCCCACTACGTCCCCGGCGGCCGTGTCTGGGACGTCCCCGCCGAAGTCGCCCTGCCCTGCGCCACAGAAAACGAACTCGACGCGACCGCCGCGGCGACGCTGGTCACCAACGGCGTCAAGGCCGTCACCGAAGGCGCCAACATGCCCACCACAGCAGCAGCCGTACAGGTATTCCACCAGGCAGGCGTCAGCTTCGGGCCCGGCAAGGCCGCCAATGCCGGCGGCGTGGCAACCAGCGCCCTGGAAATGCAGCAGAACTCCGGCCGCGACACCTGGAAACGTCAACGTGTCGAGGAACAACTCGCCGCCATCATGCACCGCATCCACAGCCTCTGCTACGAGACCGCTGAGCGCTACGGGGCGCCGGGAAACTACGTCACCGGTGCCAACATCGCCGGCTTCGAACGCGTAGCCGATGCCCTGCTGGCCCAGGGCGTGATCTGAGGCGGGCAGACTCCCCGAACCCGACGCGACCAACCAGGAGTTCCGGCACCGCGAGAGCCAGCGCAAGCGGACGTTCGACTTCCCTCTTGTTTCAGCATTCGCGCGGACGCTTACGCCACCGCAAACGGGGCGAATGGAGCACTCTCACAGTGAGGCACTCAGCAAGTCGGCCGACAGGGCGCAGAGATGCACTCGGCGCCTCCCGCTTCCGTTGAATCTTTGCGCCAGTGAACCGGCTCACACAGAGGAGATATGGTGAACGACGCCGCGCTCTTCCCGAACTCCGGAGCACGCCGCGATCAGGTCTCGGCCCATCTATTGCCCGGCCAGGGGGACTTCACGATCAGCCCTCTGGTGAGGGCCTGCCGTCACAGCACCGCGCTGCGGGACCAGGCGGAGGTGACCCTCCTTCAAGTAGACCAGGCCACGGCGGAGTTCGGTCTGCCCCCGGCTCCTCGACCCGCACCCGCCCAGCGGCCAGCAAGCTGGCCGCCGCACCCCTCGGAACGGCTCAACTCGCCCTATACACGCCTCCCTGAGTATTCATCAGGCACTGTGTGCGCCACGCACGGCGCGCCGGTCGCACTGGTGGGAGTCAGCTTCGGGGAGATCGCGGCCCTCACGGCGGCCGGGGTGTACTCCGTACCGGACGGAGCGCGGATCGCCTACGAACTGGCTCAGATCCTCGCAACCTGCCCGGGCGGTCTGACGCTGCTGACCTGTTCGGAACGGACCGCGACGACGGCCCTCGCCCGTTCGGGAAACACCGATGCAGCCGTGGCTCGTCACCGATCACCAGGAGACCATCATGAGCGGCCCCGTCGCAGCGCTGCTCGCCGTCGAGGAATACGCCGCGGGCCGGGGCGTGACAGCACTCCGGCTGCGCCTGCCCTTCTCCTCCCACCACCCGGTCCTGGAGCCCCAGGCCGAGAGTTCACCTAAGCAGTACGGGCCCGGACCGCGCATCCGGCGCACCGCGTCGTGTACTCGGCCGTGGCGGGGCGGGCCTGCACCCCGCAGGAGGACCTGCCGCGCAGGCTGGCGGACTGCCTCGTACGCCCGGCGCACCTGCCTCGCCGCCGTCACCACGTGGCCGCCGGCCAGCGGCCGGACGTCTTCCTCGAAGCCGGCACCGGCCATGCCCTGTCCCGCAACGCCCACCGCGTCCTCGCGGACCGGACGCGGACGACGATCCGCGCTCCACTGGCCGACGAGTCATCCGCCTGGTGAGCGCGACATCCCCCTCACTCTTCCGCCGGGAGGTACCCCTTGCCCGCAGAAACCACGTTGAGCGAACCGCAGTCCGCACCCGACTCCCCTGTTCCCGACAGCGCCCGCGCCGAGCTGGCACGGCTCATCCACGGCCCGTGCCCGGCAGCGTTCCTGGACACCCTGCACACCGCCCTTGCTGCCGACCCCATGCCCTGCGCCCCCAATCCGCTCGGGCGCGAGGAGCACATCGTCCGTCGTCTGCACCGCCTGGGGCGGGCGCTGCCCACCGCCCGGGAGATGTTCGACCGACCGGAGCTGCTGGCGACACTGCTGGCCTGGGCGGCGGTCGCGGAGCCGGCGCTGTGCATGACCCTGGTCGGCCACCGCCTCCTGGGGCTGGGCTCGATGATCCACCTCACCCCCGAACCCGACACACTCAAACCCCAGATCGAAGCGCTGGAGACGGGCCGCGCAAAGGCCGCCTACCTCATCACCGAAGTCGGCCGCTCCAACAGCCACCTGGCCACCCGTACGCGTGCCGAATTCGACCCCGATACCCGTGAGTTCGTACTGACCACCCCCGAGGCGGGCGCCGCGAAGTTCGCCAACGTCGCAGCGCGCGGCGCCCCCCAGATCGGCGTCCCGCTGGCCCGCGTGATCGTCGACGGCACCGACCACGGAGTGTTCTCCTTCGTCGCCGATCTGACCGACGGAACCGGCCCCCTGCCGGGAGTGGAAATGTCCGCTCCCATCGAACTGGGGGCGCTGCCCCTGGATTACGCCCAAGTCTGCTTCCACGGCCTGCGGTTGCCCTACGAACGGTGGCTGCGCGACAGCGCGGCCATCGACGAACACGGCAACTTCCACGATCCCCTCGGCTCCACCGATGCCCGCCTGCAGCGCACGTTGTGCGTGGGGATGGGACTGTGGGGCGCCCTGCCGTCCGCCGCGGCCGCGGTCTCGCGCCAGTCCTCGGCACTGGCCGCGCGCTACGCGCGCCACCGCAGCACCGAGGGACGGCTCGCCCAAGGTGTCCCCCTGATCCGATACCGCACCCAACAGCACGGAGTACTGGGCGCGATGGCCGACGCCTTCGCCCTGACCTGCGCGGCGGAGCAGGCCCGCACGATCTGGGCGGACTCCCTGGCCCGGCACCCGGGCGTCGGCCCGTCCGGCCCAACGGATGCCATGACCTTCGCGCCCTGGTCCGCAGTCAGCCGCCCGCTGTCCGCCTACAAGGCCCACACCGTGCGGGAAGCCGCGCGGATCACGGCCGCCTGCCAACGGCACTGCGGGGTCGCCGGACACCTCGACGTCAACAAGATCGCCGCCTACCACGGCTTCCACTACGCCTTCGACGCCGCGGGCGGTGACAGCCAGCTCATCTTCTACGACCTCGGCCGCGCCCTCACCGACGTGGCGGACGCCAGCGCCGAGCCCTCGGCGCGCCCGGCCAACCCGAACACGGCGGCGGATCCGGCCTGGTGGCCCGCAGTCGTACGGGCCCACGAACAACGCCTCGCCCGCCGACTGCGCCAACGGCGCGACGAGCGCGCCCGCCTCGGCCGGGACGACTTCACCGTGTGGAACCCCCTGCTGGAGAGCGCCGGCGAGCTGGGCGAGACCTACGCCGCCCGGCTGGCCGCCAACGACGTGACCCACACGCTGGCCTCCTTGAGCGACCCCTCCCTCAAAGCCGCCCTGGAACCGCTGGCGGCACTGCACGGCGTACTCGCCGCCCGCCGCAGGGCCGGATCCCTGCTGACCACCGAGACACTGCGGCCGGCGGACCTGCACCTGCTGCCCGAGCGGGCCGACCAGCTGTGCGATGATCTCATGCCCCACCTTCCGCTGCTGGAAGAAGCCTTCTCCTATCCGCACGCGGTGGTGGCAGCGCCCCTGGGAGCCCCCGACTTCCAAGACTCTCTGGCCGGTTCCCTACGCTGGCTGCGCGGAGGCACGTCATGACCACACACCACGGGGGCACCGCATCGGCGCCCGCGCCATGGGGACCTACCTCCCCGCCGCATCCGTACCAACGGGGAAGTTGCCGACGCGGTCGGCGTGCGCGCCGACTGGATCCGCGAACGCACCGGTGTCCACACCCGCCATGTGGCCACCCCCGTGAGCCAGCGGAAGCCGTACCCCAGTGACCTGTCCGGCGCCCGATGGGCCCTGATCGAGCCGACGTTGACGGCCTGGAGAACTGCCCGGATCGACCGCCGGCCCACCGGCCAGCCACCCAAAGTCGAGCTCCATGATGTGTTCGACGCGATTCTCTACGTCAACCGCCCTTGAGTTTCGCCCTTTTTGCAGGGTCGCTTGGGTGGTTGGGGCTGCTGGCGTTTGGGCCGTGTGGCCTTGGCGGCGGCCGTAGGGTGGGGCCGTGGATGAGCGCCTTGTAGTACAGGTGCAGCACTTGGACCAGCAGGGTCGGTCGGCGAAGGCGATCGCCAGGACGCTGGGGGTGGGCGTCAGAGATGTCGTCGGGGTGCTCAACGGCGCCGTGCAGGTCTCGGGGCCGGGTCGCGGCGAGCCTCGTTGCTGGGTGAACGCCGGCTGGAGCCGCAGTGTGGATCTTGAGGATGCGCCGCAGTGGGCGGGTCTTGATCCCGGGGCTTCCGGCGCGGAGGAGGTGCGCGGTCTGGTCGCGGTACTCGTCGCCGCGGACAGCATGCGCTCCTCGAAGGCGCAGGTCGCGGGGTTCCTGCTGGACGTGTGGTGTCTTGGGGTGAAGAACGCGCTCGCCCCGGAAGCGATGAGTGAGAGTCGGCTGGCCGGGCACCGGGGGCTTTACTTCAGCGCCTTCGAGGGGCATGTGCAGGTTCCGGCCGACCTCGCCTGCGCTCTGGTGTTCGGGGCCGCCGCCTACGCGCGGGGCTTCGGGTTCGAACCCGAGGGGGAGCTCGCCGAGGAGTTCACGCAGGCCGCCGTGCTGCTCGGCGAGCCTGCGGGCTCCAGTCCGATCGGCTTCGGCCGGGACGGCAAGCCCTTCTTCGTCAACGGCCCCTACGACGATCCCGAGGTGGTGTTGCGGACGCTGCGGCGCGCGGTCGGCGACGACGGTTTCCACTTCGAGGTCGCCTCCCCCGAGCAGCCGTCGCGGCGACGTCGCTTGTTCAGGCCGCGCTGGTAGCGGTCGGCGCGCCGGAGCCGGGCAGCGGTCTCCACCCGGGTGGGTGACGGGTCGGCTGTTCTCGCCCGCGGTGGGCTGGGGCGTCGGCAGCATCGGCGTTGTGGCGACCGCGCCCGGGGAGGGGACGCCGATGCCCGCAAGTTTGGTGGTGCCCGCGTCGTTGTTGGCGGTGCTGGAGAAGCTGCGCGTGTTCACCACGCCGGGGTTCACGACGTTGACGAACATGAGAGACCGTATCGCGCGCCGTAGCGCGCCTGTGCTCGTTAGAAGCCGTTGTCGGTCGTGTCCGCTCACGTGGTGTAGCGGATCACGTTTCGCTTCGGGACAGCACTCCCATGACCAGCACGTTGGTGTGTGGGGGGGCTGGAGATGCAAGATCGATTACACCGCTCTGCGGGACACGACCCCGTTGTCTTTGGGTCCGGTTCGTCTCGAGTGACTGGCTGACCTGGCCTCGTTGGGTCGGGGACGGGACGCCGTGCGTCCTTGCGGACCTCGGTTTTCCCGTCCCCGACCCAACAAAGCCAGGTCAACCCCACCCCGGGACCGGGGACGCCCACCTCGTCTGCCAGGACCTGATCACAGGGCTCACACCAGTACCTCCGTGACCACCAGATTGCCTTCGCCGCCCGTACTCGGGCCGACCTCCACCCGATTCAACCTGGCCTCCGGCCGCGACCTGAGCGCGCCCAGCCCGAGTGTCAAATCATGTGACAGCAAACTGCACTCTCTGCGTGGCTCCTACTCGGACCCCACTACTCGTCAAGACCGCGGGCATCCGCAGCCTCAATCTTCCACCCGGGTCGAGGCAAACCTCGTGCTCTTCGAGTACATCGACGGGCTCTATAACACCTGGTGTATCCAGGATCTGCTCGGATGACTTTCACCCGTAGGGCTCGAAGGAAAGGAATAAGCCGAGCAAGCGACAGCCGAACAAGTGAATCTAAACATCCGTCACCCCACCCTTACCAGCTGATTGACTCCTCCGAGCAACGGGGAAACCTCGAACGGACTGAGTGCGGAGGGAAGCCGCAGACTGCGGCATGCCTGGAGGTGATAGCAGTTCCACAAACGCGTCGGGATGGCATCTCGTAACGATCCGCATTGCCGGAGGGCTCCTCAGCAACACACTGAACGTGCTGCGAAACAGCTCCGGTACGCCCATATGCTGTGCGTTCTTCCAGCATTTCACCTATGGACAACGAACGAAAACACGGTGATGACGTGGGACTCGCAGCTGCAGGAGAGGACTCCGAGCACAGCCGTCTGCGGCTGCGGAACGGAGAACTCTGGACCGGGCTGTTTGCCATGGGCGCTGTCATCATCGCCCTCGCCGCCCTCACGGGAGTGGATCTGAGGTTTGCCCCGCTGCTGATCGTGCTGCCTACTGCCGCTCTGGGGTCAGTGCGCCAGACGGTGATCGCGTCGGTGTGGGCAACGGCGATACTTTGGGCACCCCACCTTTTCCGGCCCCTGCAGCTGCACCTCGAGCTCGGTATGACGCTGGGAATGGTGGCCTTCGAGGCTCTCGCCGTCGGTGCCTGTGCCCTGCGGGTCAAGCGCGAGCGCGAACTCACCCGCCTGCGGTCCACGCTCCTGACCCTTCAGCGTCAGATGCTGCGCCCGCTGCCGGTGCTCACTGCACAGGCCATGGTCCATGGGCTGTATGAGGCGGTCGATGAGGACCGCCTCATCGGCGGAGACGTGTACGAGGTCCTGGAATCTCCGTACGGGACACGGATTTTGATCGGGGACGTGCAGGGCAAGGGAGTGGCGGCCATCGGCTCGAGCTTCACCGTACTCGGAGCCTTTCGCGAAGCAGCCTTTCAGGAGCCCACACTCACGGTGGTGGCCGAGTCCCTGGAGACCGCCATCGTGCGCCACAACGCCTTTGCCAGCCAGAGCGGAGGTCCAGAACGTTTCGTCACGGCGCTGCTCCTGAGCATCGACGAACAGGTGGGTGTCCAGGCGATCAGCTGCGGTCACGTGGCACCGTTCCTGGTCTGTGACGGGACCGGCGGCGAGATCTCATTGGCCGACATCTCCGTTCCGCTGGGGCTGGACGAACTCTCTTCGCAACCGCGCAGGGTCTCCTGGTTCAACCTGCCCCCGCACGCCACGCTGCTGGTGTGCACCGACGGCGTCACCGAGGCCCGCGACCGGGAGGGCAACTTCTACCCCCTGGCCGAACGGCTGCCGCGCTGGAGTGATCTGACCGCCGACAAACTGCTCGATGCCCTGTACCGGGACGTCAGGGGATTCGCCTCAGGAGACAATCACGACGACATCGCCGTACTCGCTATTCGCCGCACCACCACCGCCAGCATTCCGCTGCCTTCAGAGGATGTTGAGCCTGTTGCAGGATGAGTCTCCACGGCGGATGGCAATCGCGACGGCGTCGTCGCGTAGGGAGGTGTTGCACCGACTGCGAGGCCAGGAGCTGTCACAGCGCCCATTCGCCGTGTCGGGAATCTTGGAAGGTCACCTTCAGCCCCACCCCCATAACGGGGAACCTCAAGCCTGGCGGCTACCGAGCCGATGGATGTACGTACTCCCGATGAATCGAATGGAGCTGATGTGCAGTGGAACGCACGGCGGTCAACCCGGTGACGTGGTCGCAGGAGATGGGATTCAACCAGGGTGAGGTCGTCTCCGGGCACACCAGGACCCTGTACATCTCGGGGCAGACCGCGATGAGCGGCGACGGCAAGCCCCAGCACGACGGTGACATGGCGGCGCAGTTGACGCTGAGCATCGACAACCTGGAGGCCGTGCTCAGCGAGGCCGACATGTCTCTCGCCAACCTCGTCCGGCTCAACGTCTACACGACCGACGTCGATCTGCTCTTCCAGCACTACGGCGCCTTGGCGGGGCGGTTGGGCGCCGCCGGGGTGGCTCCGACCACCACGATGCTCGGGGTGACCCGACTGGCGATCCCCGGCCAGATGGTCGAGCTCGAGGGGACCGCCGTCGCGTGATGCGACCTCGCCGCCCCTGCTACTCGTGCCGGTTCGACCGGCACGAGTAGCAGGCGTTAGGTCCCTTCGGAAAGCCATCGCCGAACTCGCACCGACCGGAACCGAACCCGATCCGCCCGAGTCGAGCACCGCCTGCCAGGCCATCGTGAACGCCTTCAACCAGCACCCCGGCCAGGCGTTTCGGGTCCGCGAACTGCACGAACTCCTCGGCATGCCCACCGGCGACCCGTCCATGGACGGGACGTGCAGTCGCTTCGGACGCCTCACCTGCCACCACGTCCTCGCTCAACCCGGACGAGGTTGTTACCAGCAACGGACCTAACGCCTGCTAAGTGAGCAGAACGCGAACCTGCTGGCACCCAGCCTGGGCGGTGGCCGCCATGACGCACGAATGGAGGAACGATGGCAGGATGGGCATAGGGGAAAAATCGTATTGAAGGGGAAGAAACATGGCAGAGCTAAACCAGGGGCTCGCGTCGGTGTCGCAGAAGGCTCAGGAAGCTGCGGAACGGGTACGCGCCGCGCAGGCTGAGGACAAGGAGAAGCTGGAAGCGGTGGTCGAACAGGCCAAGGCCAGCACCACTCAGCAGGCTCAGGAATTGCAGAAGCGGACCGCGCGAGGACAGGAGCAGGCCGCAGAGAGCTGGCAGCAGCTGAAGACAGGCTGGCAGCAGCATGTGGAGCAGATAAAGGAGAAGCGCGTTGAGCGGGTTGCTAAGCGCGACGCGAAGGCGGCTGAGAGGTATGCGGAAGCGGCCGAGGCCTACGCGGCCGATGCGGTCGATTTCGCGCTCTCTGCCATCTCCGAGGCCGAGTATGCCGTCCTGGAAGCTGTGCTTGCCCGTGCGGACGTGGACGAGGGCTAACGACGGTATCGAGCCGAAACTCTTGGCATTCCTGTACACAGAGCTGTGGCCGGCGGCGATGCCTGCCCCCAGCAGCAGACCAAGAGTTTCGGATCGATAACTTCTGTACGTGCGGACGGTCTTCGGCTGATCGCGTGCTTGGGCAGCGGTTGCTCAGTGGCGCGAGGAGAGTGTGCTCCGCTCACGATCTCCTCGCGCGGTCCGTTCCCACCAGGTCCACAGCGTGCGGGAGTCGACCGTGTACCTTCCCGAGGGGATGGGGCCGGAGCCGCTGGCACATCGCGCGCCTGGGGTTCTGGCGGCCTTGCCTCAACGGGCCGGTCACGGTGGCCCGCCCCAAGCTGCGCGGGACCACGGAGAAGTTCGCCTCCCGCCTCTTCGGAGCGCATGTCACCCGGACCAACGCCCTGGAGTCGCTGGTCATCGCGTCCTTCGTCCGGGGGATGCCGGTCCGCGATGTCGAGAACGCCCTGGCCGACGCGCTCGGCCCTGAGGCCGCCCTGTCGAAGTCGACGGTGTCGGTGATCTGCACCCGGATCCGCGACGAGTTCGACGCGTGGCGCCGTCGCGACCTGTCCGGCACCGACCTCGACTACCTGTTCCTGGACGCCTCGCACTTCACGATGCACGACGGGCACGCCGCCGAGCCCGTCCTGGCCGCCTGGGGCATCACCACCGACGGAAAGCCCGCCTTCGTCGGCTTGGACAACGCCCAGGCCGAGTCCACCGACGCCTGGCACGGCTTCCTGGGCGACCTGGCCGACCGCGGGCTCGTCTCGCCGCTGCTGGTGATCTCCGACGGGGCAAAGGGCCTGATCAGCGCGGCCGAGCAGGTCTTCCCCAGGGCCCTGCGCCAGCGGTGCACCGTTCATAAGCTCCGCAACGTCCTCGCGAAGATCAGCAAGGACGACCAGGAAGCCGTCCGCGCCGGGTTCTGGGCCTGCTTCGACACCAGCGACGAGCAGCTCAAGCTCCTCGTCCCGGAACTCCGCGTCTTGGCGGACGGATCAACCGCCGACGAAGCCGCAGCGGTGCACGAGATCCTGGCCCTGGCTGTCCAAGTCGAACGCAAGCCGCATCGGTATCTCGTCTTCAACGGCGACTGACACCGTCATTCCCGCAACAGGGCACCAGGCCGCCCATCCGATCTCACGTCGCTCCTTCGGTGCCGCCCGCTGGCCAACACCGCCTTCGCCGACCCCCAACCACCTCGAACGCAGCCTCCGGCGGGCCCTGAGGTATGGCCAACACCGCTTCGACCTCATCAGCGGCTGCCTCACCGAAACCGGTCTCACCCTCCACCCACCCGACGCGACATCCCACCGAAGAGATCAGTAGTGCATCCAGAGTCCTGAACTCTCAAGGTCAAGTCGGCTCCGAATACAGGGTTCAGAATGCGGCCACGACGATTCACGGCCGGAATGCCTTGAACTGTTCAGGGCCCTGTCAGTGCTGGTCGCCGATCGGTGGTTCCGCTTCGGGGCCGTGATCGGACAGCGAGGTCCTCAAGAGAGGGAGTGCGTTCGACAAGGTGCGCACGGCGGGGTGGGTTGTGCGCTGGGCGGCGCCCCTCTTGTTGGGTGAGCGCCCCTGTGCGCTGGGCGTTGAGGATGTACCGGACGCGCAGATGAAAAGGATTCGCCCGGTGCGGGGTGGTCATGGAGGGGAAAATTTATGCTTCAACTGGGCATTCTGCGGGCTCGGCATATGCATTTTACATGTTGTACGTATGATTGTATGACTTACTTCTGTGTCATTGCGGGGTCCTGACGGTGTATCGCTAGTCTCTGCCGCGTGTTCCACCGCCTCCCTGCTCCGGGCTCCCGATGGGCCCGGGGTGCGGGCGACCGTAGGCGAGTTCGACAGTCTGCGGGCGGCCAGGAAAGCGGTGGCGAAACCTGCACTGAGGAGACGTCATGAAGAAGCCTTACGAGGCACCGACGCTCGTCCGGCTGGGAACGTTCAGGAAGAAGACCGGTCTTCTTCAGCGTCACGGCAATGACCGTCTCATCCTGAGCAAGAACTGACGGCCGTCGATTCGTTGATACGAAGCGATGACTGAGTCGCACGCAAGTGCGGGTCCGGGCCTCGGCGACGCGCACTTCGCAGTCTTTCCCGACTGCGAGGGCGCGGCCGCCGTGGCCCGCTCCTTCGCCCGCCCCGGAACGCGCACGCTGGCCCACCCCTCGGGGCGCCCCTGGATGATCGGCCGGTGGCACGAGAAGGAAATCGTGACCGCGTACGCACGACAGGCGGCGATTGCCGTCGTCGGCTGCTGCCCGGTCGACGCCGCCGAACTGGAGCACCACGCCGCCCGGTTGACGGACGTCGTGGAGCTGGGCGCCCTGGCCCGCAGACTCGCCGGCAGCTTCCACCTCGTGGCCGCGGCCGAGGGCCGGATCAGGGTGCAGGGCACCGCATCCGGCCTACGGCTGGTCTTCCACGCCCTCATCGACGGCGTACGCGTGGCCGCCACCAGCGCCGATGTGCTCGCCGCCGCGCTCGGAGCGGGCGTCGACACGGAGCAGCTGGCCACCCGCCTGCTCTGGCCGGTCCCCTATCCGCTGTTCGAAGCACCCATGTGGCAAGGCGTCTCGGCCGTGGCCCCGCAGGATGCCCTGATCATCGCGCCGGACGGGCGGTCCGCGAGCCGGTCGCGCTGGTGGACACCGCCGGAGCCGGTCCGCTCACTGGCCGGGGGCGCGCCGGCCGTCCGCGAAGCCCTCGGCGCGGCCGTCGCCGCTCGTACCCAGGCGGGCGGTGTGGTCAGCTGCGACCTTTCCGGCGGCCTGGATTCCACCTCGATCTGTTTCCTGGCGGCGCGGTCACCGGCGCAGGTGGTGGCCAGCACCTGGCCGGGGCGCGACCCGGCCGACACCGATCTGCACTGGGCCAAGAAGGCCATCGGTCATCTGCCGGACGTCGAGCATGTGGTCTGGGACGCCGATGCCTCGCCGCTGGTCTACAACAACCTGCTCGGCATCGACGATCTCCTCGACGAGCCGACCATCGGCGTCATGGACCGGTCCCGGGTGCTGCACCATCTGCCGGCGCTGGCCAGGCGCGGCAGCCGGCTCCACCTCACCGGCATCGGCGGCGACCATGTCGCCTGGTGCTCCGAGGCGTACTACCACCGCCTGGCGCGGACGCGCCCGTTCTTCGCGCTGCGGCAGCTGCGGGGGTTCCGTGCGCTGTGGGAGTGGCCGCTCGGCGGCACCGTACGAGCCCTGGCCGACACCCGGTCGTACGGGGCGTGGCTGGCGGACGGCAGCCGGCAACTGCGGGATCCGGTGCCGCCGACCGTCAGCACCAGTCTCGGCTGGGGCATGCCGCCCCGCCTGTTCGGCTGGGTGACTCCGGACGCCGAGGAGAGCGCCCGGCGGGCGCTGCGCAGGGCAGCGGCGATCGCGACGCCGTTGGCGCCGGACCGCGGGCTGCACACCGACCTGGAACAGATCCGGTCCTGCACGCGCGTGATCCGGCAGTGGGACCGCATGGCGGCCCGGGCCGGACTGCCGATGGCCTCGCCGTTCTTCGACGACCGCGTCATCGAGGAGTGCTTGGCGGTCCGCCCCGACGAACGGGTCACTCCATGGCGGTACAAACCCCTCCTGGCGACCGCCATGCAGGGGATCGTTCCGCAGGAGTGCCTGCGGCGCGCGAACAAGGCCGAGGCGTCGATGGACGCCTCCAGCGGACTGCGCGAGCACCGCGGCGACCTCCTGGCGCTGTGGGAGGACTCCCGCCTGGAACGGCTCGGCCTGGTGGACGGCGACGCCCTGCGCCGACTGGCACAGCGCCCCTCAACCCCCGGACTGCAAAAGGCAATCCTGTACTCGACCATCGCATGCGAAGTGTGGCTGCGCGGCCTGGAACGCACCTTAAAGGCCACGGCCCCCAGTGCGCCCTGACACCCCGGAGGCGCACTCCGCCTCGCGGCGCACACCCGACCGCACCGGCAGAAAGGCGAGCACACCATGGCATTGAGGTTCGTCGCCGACGTCTCCACGGCAAGAACGGAATACGGCACGGTACTCCTGGACGAACACAGCGGCCATTACTGGGAGTTGAACCCCACCGGCACTCTGGTGGTCACCACACTGCTGGCGGGCGGCGACGAAACAGCCGCGGTCGACGCCCTCATGGCCGAGTTCGACATCGACCGCGACCACGCGGCACAGGACGTCGCGGCCCTCGTACAGGAACTGCGCACCTCGGGGCTGGCCGAATGACGACACCGAGCGCGCTCGAACGACCTGCCGGCGTGCCCTTCGCGCGACGGCTGACCGCCGCCCTCGTCCTGCTCCCTGCCGTCGCCCTGTCGCTTCTGCCGCCGCGCCGCATCCGCGCCGTGCTCGGCCTGATCCGCCGGGGCGCCGCACCCGCCTCCCTGGCACAGGCCAAGAACGCCCGCGACGCGATGTGCGCGGTGAGCCTGCGCTGCGCCAAACCGCGCGGCTGTCTGCCGCGCTCGCTGGGTGCCGCCCTGCTGTGCCGCCTGGGCGGGTCCTGGCCGACATGGTGCACCGGAGTGCGCGTGGTGCCCCCCTTCACGGCGCACGCCTGGATCGAGGCGGAGGGCCGCCCGGTGGACGAAGGGGTGCCCGACGACTACTTCGCCCGGCTGATGACCGTCGCCCCGGTGAGCCGGTCGGAGCAGTGAGCGAGCCGACCGCACAGTGCGCCGGGCCACCGGGCGGCGGCGACCGCTCCACCCGCGCCGCGGTCGCCACGATGTACCGGCTCACCGCCGGGCACCGGGCCTCCATCGTCACCGCCACCGTGCTGACCGTGGTGGGTTCCGCCTTGGGGCTGGCTCAGCCCCTTGTCGCCAAGCGGATCGTGGACGCGAACGGACACGGGCAGGTCCTGTGGCCGCTGTTGCTGCTCCTGGCCGTGCTGTTCGTGACCGAAGCCGCGACGGGCGCGGTAGGGCGGTTCGTCCTGGAACGTATGGGCGAGGGCGTGGTACGCGGGCTGCGCCACGGTCTGGTGGCGCGGTTGCTGAGACTGGAGATGCGCGAGTACGACCGGCACCGCAGCGGTGACCTGATCTCCCGGGTGACCGCGGACACCACCTTGCTCAGGGAGGTGGTCTCCCAGGCGCTGGTCGACCTGGTGACGGGGGCCCTCGTCGCGGCGGGGGCGATCGCCCTGATGGTGTGGATCGACCCGCTGCTGCTGGTGCTCGTGGCGCTGACCGTGGCGGCCGCCGCAGCGATCGTGGCCTCCCTGCTGAAGGCCATCCGGACGGCATCCGAGCGGATGCAGAGCTCGGTCGGCGCGATCGCCGCCGAACTGGAGCGCGCGCTCGGCGCCCTGCCGATGGTCCGGGTACACCGTGCCGAGGGACGCGAGGCCCGGCGCATCGGGGAGCGCGTCGAGTCCGCGTACAGCGCAGGAGTACGGACCGCGAAACTGGCCTCGGTGATGAGCCCCGCGGTCGAACTGGCCGTCCAGGGCTCGTTCCTGATCGTCCTGGTCATCGGCGGCCTGCGGGTCAACGGCGACGCCAACTCCCTCGGCGACCTGGTGGCCTTCTTGCTGTACGCGTCCTACCTGGTGCTGCCGCTGTCCTCGGTCTTCCGGGCGGCCGGTCTGATCCAGCGCGGCATGGGGGCGTACCAACGGATCGAGCAGGTTCTGGCACTGCCCGCGGAACCTGACGCGCCCCCTGAGCCCGTACCGTCGTCGGCCCCATCGCCCATGCGAGGGCAGGAAGAACAAAAGGCGGCGTCGGCATGGTGCCGGCCCGCGGAGCAGACCAGCACCAGCGAGCCGCCGGTCCTCGCTCTGCACGGCATTGGCTTCGGCTACGACCCGAGCCGACCCGTGCTGCGCGATGTCTCGCTCACCGTGGCACACCGCCAGCAGGTAGCGCTGGTCGGCCGCTCGGGAGCGGGCAAGAGCACCGTCTTCGCCCTGGTGGCCAGGTTCTACGAACCGGACCGAGGGACGCTGCGGTTCAACGGACGGCCCGCCGCCGGGCTGAGCCGGCAGGAGTGCCGGGCGCAGATCGCCGTCGTCGACCAGAACACCCATGTCGTCCATGGGACGCTGCGGGACAACATCGTCTACGCCGTTCCCGACGCCACCGATGACGAGGTTCGGCGCGTGGTCGAACTCGCCCAGCTGGACGGGGTGGTGGAACGGCTGCCCGGCGGTCTCAGCGGCCTGCTCGGCGAACGCGGCGGCACGCTGTCGGCGGGGGAGCGGCAGCGGGTAGCTCTGGCACGCGCCCTGCTCGCCCGCCCCTCGCTCCTCCTGCTCGACGAGCCCACCTCTCACCTGGACGCCATCAACGAGGCCGCGCTCACCGAGGTGATGAAGGAAGTCACCCAGGAATGTGCGCTGCTGGTCATCGCACACCGGCTGTCCACGGTCCAGCACGCCGACCGGATCGTCGTGCTGGACAACGGCCTGACGATTGCCTCCGGGCGCCACGAGGAACTGCTGGCGCACAGCGTCGCCTACCGTCGGCTGGCCGCGGGACAGATGCTGCGCCGGACCGGCACTCCGCACCCGCCGGCAGCGGGCCCGTGAAGTCAACAGGCAATCGCGGTGATGCGGTTGGTGCCGCAGCGGAGCTTCCGCAGGAGGCGCCAGTCCTTGAGGGGCCAGCCAGCTGGGCTTGCCGACGGCGAAGAGACGGTATCGCCAAAGGACGAAGGGCGCCCAGCGGCGAGGTCACCAGTACTGGGCCAGGATGCCGGAGGTGAACGGCTCGGGGCTGACGCTGATGTCGCCGGCGAAGGGGCGGTCGAGGGCCAGGACCAGCAGAAGGCTGAATCCGATGAGGGCGGCGACCGAGCCGACGAACAGCAGCCGGGCTCTGCGGCTCTCGTTGCCGTACAGGAACGTGAGCGGCACGATCACCAGCGCGCCGCCGTACACCAGGACCTTCAGCAGCAGCGGGAGTTCCTGGGAGGAGGCGCTGAGCCGGGCCCGACGCTGGGTCACCACGTCGTCCAGGCGTCCAACGGCCTGTTCGTAGAACACCTTCTGCCGCTCGGTGGCCGGCTCGTAGGACTGGAGCACGGTGTAGATGCGGTCGACCTGCCGCTGGGCCACCGAGAAGTCCGCCGTTCCCGTGCGCATCCGCGGCCACTGCCGGTCCACCACGGCGTGGACGTAGTCCCCGACGGCGGCGCTCAGTTCGGCCTGTTCCTCAGCAGGCAGGACCCGCGCATTGCGGATCACCTGCACCAGGTCGGAGGACTCGGCGGCGATCACGGTCTCGGTTTCCTGCAGCGTCGTCCACAGCGTCACCACGACGAAGGCGAGGATGATCCCGTAGATCGCACCGAACATGCCGAGCACCACGCCGACCATGTCGTTGTGGTGGCCCCGGGTGAGCTGGGGATAGCGGCGATGCGCCAGCACACTTCCCGCCAAGGCGACGGCGATGACACCCCCGACGAGGAGGACGGCCAGTTCCAGCGTGGACAGGTTGTTCAGCAGCCACAGCTCCACGGTCCCCCCTCTGCTCAATTGCCCTGAGGGCGACCCCAGTTCGCTGCACCGAAACGGCGGAGAGTATGCGCACAGCAGGCCCGAAGTCACTCTGATGGATGAAGTACCGGGAAAATACGCGCACGTTCGCGAGGTGCGGGACCAGCGCACCGCTTCCGGGGCGGCATTCCAAGTACGCCCTGAACGCCAGGCGGACTCCGGTCATGGAACAGCGGTACACCGTTCTGAGCTGTCCGCCTCCAGTTTTGTACTGTAGTGTTCAAAATCCAGGTGAACGACCGAACAGTGGAGGTCCGAAGTGACGCGAGCGGAATCGGCGGTGCGCAGCACGCGAGAGACCGTCGAGAAGTTCCTGGCCCGGCTCGCCGTGGGAGACGTAGAGGGCGTCGCGGCGCTCTTCGCCGAGCGGGTGGACTGGGACGTACCCGGTGTGGTCGAGGTCCCCTGGCTCGGCGTCCGTACGACGCGAGCCGAGGTCGCCGACTACTTCACCGTGCACCCCACTTACGTCACCAAGGAGGAATTCGTTGTCGAACGGACCCTCGTGGATGGCGCGGAAGCGGCACTCTCGGGCCACTTCCGGAGCCGGGTGATACGCAATGGAGCGCCGATGGAGAGCTGGTTCGTGCTCCAACTGACGGTCATGGAGGGCGAGATCACGCGCTACCGCTTCTACGAGGACGGCCTTGCCATCGCCCGCGCGTGGGCCACGACTCAAGAAGAATGCCGCAGCCGCAGGGGATGACGGGCGGGCCCGGGGACGCTTTCGCCGGGCCCGCATTTGCGCGCCTCACGGGTGGCCGCGGTCCGCGCCGGGGCAGTTGCTGCCTCGCGCGCCCGGGCGGAAGCCGTGCGTGCGCGCGGTGAGGACCACTGCGCAGCCCGCCGCGGAGAGGATCAGCAGCACCCAGGGGAAGGCGTTCGCACCGGCCGCGTTGAACAGCAGGCCGCCGGCCGCGCCGCCGGCGGCCACGGCCAGGTTGAAGACCGTCACCAGCATGGACTGGGCGACGTCCGCGTCCTCGCCGGCGGCGTCGGCGACGGCCGTCTGCATGAGCGTCGGTGCGCCGCCGAAGCTGATGCCCCAGCACACGATGCCGATCACGGCTGCCGGGGTGGAGTGCAGGCCGATCGCCAGCAGGAGGGATGCTGCTGCGAAGCCGGCGAGGCTCGTCAGTGTCACTGTGCGCAAGGCGCGGTCGACCAGGGCGCCGGTGCCCCAGATGCCGACGATTGCGCCGGCGCCGAAGACGAAGAGCATCGCGTCGACGCGTCCGCCGAGTCCGGCGGTGGCCAGGTAGGGGGAGATGTAGGTGTAGAGGATGTTGTGGGCCAGGATCCACAGCAGGACGACCAGCAGCACGGGGCGTACACCTGGCAGCGCGGCCACGGATGCGATCGGCCGTCGCGCGGAGGCTTTCTGGCCGGGGAGGTCGGGCACCAGGGCGCGGAACCAGGCGATGAGGATCAGGGCGACTCCGGAAATGAGCCAGAACACGCCCCGCCAGCCGACCAGGCTGCCGAGAAACGTACCCAGGGGGATTCCCAGCGTCAGCGCGACGGGCTGGCCGACGCCGACGATGGCCAGTGCGCGCCCCTGGAGCTGTTCGGGAACCAGCCGTCGCGCGTACCCGATCAGCACGCCCCATACGACGCCGGCTGCCATGCCCGCCAGGAAGCGCGCCGCCAGCGTCAGTTGGTAGCTGGAGGAGAGGGCGGTCACGGCGTTGAACGCCAGCAGTCCGGCGATCGCCGATATGAGCAGGGGGCGGCGTCGCACTCCGCGGGTGGCCGCGACCACCGGGATGGCCGCGAGTACGGACCCCAGGGCGTAGCTCGTGACGAGCTGGCCGACGAGGCTCTCCGAGACGCCGAGCCCCTGACCGATCCGGGGGAGCAGTCCGGCCGGCATGGTCTCGGTCGTGATGGTCAGGAATCCGGCGGCGGTGAAGGCGAGGAGTTTGAGGACGGGGAGGCGTACGGGACCTGTGGGCATGGTGGATGGATCAGCCGGGCTGGTTTCGGCGGCAGTCAAGGAGCTCTCCGTGCGGGTGGGGGCTGAAGCACCCGTTGGCGAGTGGAGTTGCCTGGCTCGCCGACGGGACGGGGTGGGGTGAGGTATTGCAGGGGATCGCATGGGTGGATCCGGCCGGCAGCACCGTTGCTGCGCGGGGCATGCCTGTACGGGACGGTGGTGTGTGACAGCACGGGCGGCCTGGCCAGCCGCACGTTCGCCTCGGCCGCGAGCTGCTGCGTCGCGGCATGGGTACGGCCTGGGGTACGGCGTCGATGCCGTCCCGGCAGCACGGCGTGCCCGGTGGGATTTCCGGTGCTGCCGGGATCGTACCGGGCACGATACGGCCGTGATCACCCGGTCCGGACAGCAGCAGATCACTCAACTGGCCACAGCGAGAATCGAGTTCCGGATGCTGCGCATTACGTGGTCAAAGCGAGCCAATCGGTCATGGAATCGCCGCTGAGGACGTGTCGTGTCTGCGCATGGCGGCGACGCGACGTGTTGCCGGGGGGTGTGGAGCGGCGTAGACGGACCTAGCGTGCTGCCCCATGAGCAGCAAGTACAGCGGCGGGGTCGCGCAGTTCAGTGTCAACGCCCCCGAATTCGAAGAGCGTCGATACCAGACATACCGTGAACTCCGTGAGACGGAGCCCGTGTTCTGGCACGAGGAGACAGAGTCCTGGTTCATCACCCGTTATGAAGACGTCTCCAAGCTTCTGGTCGGCGAGCGCTTCATCACCAGCCGTCTCGTGCCCGCCAAGATGGAACTCGTCCCCGAGGGCGAGCACACCGAGTTCTCGGACATCATCGACATCATCTCGACATGGATGGTCTATAACGACCGGCCCCGTCACGCGCAGCTGCGCGGCCACATGAACCGGGCGTTCTTGAGCGCCGAGATCGACTTGATCCGGCCCGAGATCGTGAAGATCGTGTCCGAGCAGCTGGACGATGTACTGCTCCGCAACGGTACCGAATTCGACTTCGTCACCGAGGTTGCTCATCCGATTCCCGCACTGGTGCTGTGCAAGATGCTCGGCATACCCGGTGACGAGGTCAAGCGCTTCATCCAGTGGTCGGACGACATCGCCGCCTTCATGCAGGACTTCGTCGTCTCGCCGGTGCCGGACCGGGAGATCAGCGCGCAGACCCGGCAGAGCATGCGCGAGATCGTGACGTATCTGACGGATGCCATCGCCGAACGCCGTGCGGCCCCCAGGAACGACCTGCTGTCCCGACTGATCTCCGAGCAGCCGGGCGAGGGCGGCCAGCTGCTGGACAGCGAGGTCATGACGCAGGTGATCCACCTGATATTCGGCGGCCACAAGATTCCCCAGTTCCTGCTGAGCAACTGCCTGCACTTGCTGTTCCGTACGCCGGAGGCTTTCGCCGCGGTGAAGCGGGAGCCGGAGAAGCTGCTCACGCCCGCCGTGGAAGAGGGCATCCGGCTGGAAGGGCCGACGCAGTTCATCACCCGGCACGCCTCCGAGGACGTGGAGGTGCACGGCAAGACCATCAAGAAGGGCGATTCCGTCTACTTCTACCTGGGTGCGGCAGGGCGCGACCCGGATGCTTTCGAGAACCCCGAGGCATTCCGCCTCGACCGTTCGGGCCGCAGGCACCTGGGATTCGGCGGCGGCTACCACGCGTGCATCGCCGCCGCGTTCTCGCGCGTCGAGGTCGAGGAAGTCCTCAAGGGCGTGCTGGCCCGGGTGCCCGACATCCGGCCGCGCTACGACCTCGACAACCCGCGCTGGACCAGCAACCCCACCTTCCACGGAATTCTGGACATGCCGGTCAGCGTGGCCGCGCCGGGCACGCCGCCCCGGGCGAGCGCGGCACAGGCTGCCGGGGCGAGCGCGTGAAGGGGACAGGAATCGTGCGCACCGCCCACCTCGTCTTCGACTTCAACGGAACCCTCCTCGACGACAACGCCCCGCGGCTGCAGGCCCTCAACGACTCGCTCGTCGGCCTGGGAATCCCGGCGATCGACATGGAGACCTTCCGCAAGACGTTCTGCGTCCCCGTACCCCGGTTCTACGCCACGCTGCTGGGGCGCGAGCTGACACAGGAAGAATGGCTCGCGGCCGACGGCATCTTCCAGCGCAACTACCTGGAGTACGCACCGGACCAGGCGGAGCTGGTCTCGGGCACCCTCGACGCCCTGGCCGCCTGGACCTCCGCCGGGTACACCGCGTCCCTGCTGTCCCTGCACACCCACCAGGACCTGGTGGGTGAAGTCGGCCGACTCGGCCTGTCGCCCTGGCTGGTGCGGGTCGACGGGCGCCGCGGCCCCACCGGCGGCACCAAGGCGGAGGCCATGCGCCGCCATGTCGACCGCCTCGAACTGCCCCCGGCCCGCATCGTGGCCATCGGCGACACCCGCGACGACGCCAGGGCCGCCGCTGCCGCGGGGGTACGGGCCGCCCTGTACTCCGGCGGGGCCGAGCACACCGACCGCCTCGCCGACGCCGGCGTACCGGTCAGCGACACCCTGTACGGAGCCGTCGAGCAGGCCGCCCGCCTGCTGGACGTACCGCTGCCGGCCCGGGCCGCGGTCATGGACGCCACCGGCTGACATGGCCTCCGACCCACAGCCGAGGCGGGTCACCCGCGACGACGTGGCCCGCCTCGCCTGCGTCTCGACGGCGGTGGTCAGCTACGTACTCAACGATGGGCCACGGGCCGTCGCTCCCGAGACCCGCCGCCGCGTGGAAGAGGCGATACGCCAACTCGGCTACCGGCCAAACCGGATGTCGCAGGCCATGGCCGGACGCCACGGCACCGGCCTCGTCGGCGTGATCGTCCCGGACATGCGGCGGGCCTTCCTCGCGGAAGCGGTGCACGCGCTCGAACAGGCGGCGAGCCGCCGCGGGTTGACGACCATCGTCGGCAACTCGGGACTTCGCTCCGAACGCGAGCCGTACTACCGGGACGCCTTCCTCGGCATGCGGGCCGCCGGACTCGTCGTGGTGGGAGCCAGGCCGCTGCCCGACACCGCCGACCTGGTCGGACGCGAGGGCACCCCCGTGGTGCAGTTGCACGGCCCGGCGCCCACCGAACCCACGCCCACCGCCATCACCACCGACGAGCGCGAGAGCGGCCGCCTGGCCACCGCGCATCTGCTGGACCACGGCCACCGGGAGGTCTGCCTCTTCACCGAGCCCGACAACCCGGTGGCCGCCCAGCGCGCGGACGGCTGGCGGGCGGCCCTCGCGGACGCGAACGCACACGGGCGGCTGTTCCCCGTACCCGGCGACCGGCGCGGCGCCTACGAGGCGGCACGGGCACTGCTCGACGGGCGAGCGGGGCAAGGCCGCCTCACGGCCGTCGTGTGCGGCACCGACGAGCAGACGCTCGGCGTCATCGCGGCGGCCCGCGCCCTGGGCATTCCGGTCCCGGCCGGCCTGGCCGTCGTGGGTCAGGACGGCATCAGGGAGGCGGGCTTCCACGCGCCTGCGCTGACCACCGTGACCACCGACCAGGACCGTCTCGTACAGGCGGCACTGGACGCGTTGGGCATCGGGGCGCCGAAGGAGGGCCAGGCCGCCGCGGACGCAGCGCCGAAGGAGGGCAGTCCCTCCGCCGCCCCAGATGCAGCGCCGCCACCGCCGGGCAGGGAGCCGAGCCGTCCGCGTCTGCAGCGCGGCGGCTCGTGCGGCTGCGAGCCGTAGCCCGGGGCGAGGCCGTGCCTGGAGCAGCGGCGCGCGTGGGAGAGGGCCACGCCAGGGGGAGCGTCGCGCCGGACACCGCCGCCTGGCAGTCGGACCTGCCGCATCCGCACCGTCAACGGCACTCCGACTCCACCGGCACCTCACACTCGTTCAGCAGCCCGCGCTCACTGACGAGAAACCCCGCATGCATACGGTTCTTGGCCCCCAGACGCCGCATGATGACCTCGATGTGACGCTGACAGGAACGCAGCGACATATTCAACCGCCGCGCGATCAACCGGTCTTCAACGCCCTGCACCATGAGATGCAAAATGGTGCGCTTGGTGCTCTCGGAGAGCTCGTCCACCACATGGCGCTCGTACGACGTACTGAACTCGATTCCCCGGTTCCAGGCTCGCTCGAAGGCCGCGACCGCGAACGCGACAACGGCGGAATCCCGCACCAGAACGACTCCGCCAGGACGCGTTTGATCGGACAGGACCGCGACCTGCCCGTCGAAAACAATCAGCGGCATGAAGCTGTCGCTGCGCGTGCGGTACAAAGAATTTCGCTGCGCCTGGGTCTGCATGAGTTCGATGAGCTCTCGCCGGAAACGCGCCGTGTGCGCGAACAGCGTGCGGACCCGGACATCCGCTCCCAGAACCCATTTACCGCCTGACTGGAAATTCGTCAGGGACGCGACCGCGGCCGTCACATCCGGTTCGGAGAGCAGCATCTCCGAACGGCACGAGGCAGCCAGCTGCGTGATCAGCTCGGCGGCCTGGGACGGCGAGGCGACGACCTCCACCGGCGCGGGCCCCGCGCACTGCGCCACTCCCTCTTGATACACATCGGCGAGCTCGTGCAGGACCGCCCGCGCGTGGTCCACCGCATGCTGCCGCTGGTCGATCTCACGCTGCAACGGCCCCAGCAACTCGACCCGCGCCGTTTCGGGCGCCACCGCGAAGTAGCCGGAGGGGGACCCCGGGTCGACGCGCGCCAGCCGCAGTTGAATCAACCGGTCCAGCGACTTCTCCACGTCCTGCCGCGGCAGGCCGGTGCCCTCAGCTATCTCTTCGACGCCGCAGTGCACGGCCCCCGAAATCCAGCCGTAAACCTTACGTTCCTCGTCCCGAAGAAAATGGTTCGCACCCAGCAGAGAATTCAATATCGAATCACCGCGCCCGACTTCTGCGGTTTCCGTACGAACTCGCCCCGGCCCCTGCGTGACATGCGACACATGCGACATCGCGACACCCCTCACTTCGCCGCCAGGCAGCAATGCGACCCCCTGCCTGCCCTTCGTTTGCTGTGCCGGAAGCCTAACCTACCGATGGCACCCGAACTGAACTCCCGCCAGGTCACGCACATTGACGAAAAAGGACGCGATCTGATGGGTGATCAGCGAGCAGAAGTAACCCCATCACGCCCGTTTTTCCCGGATACGTCTGCCCGCCTATCGATCCGGAAACGGTTGGTGCCGCCCTACTTGGTAAACGTTTCCTGAAGCGAGAAATGAAGAGGTGTGGTGTGACTCTCGCGCCGATCGTCCTCGACAGCGACCCCGGTCTGGACGACGCCGTCGCCCTGCAATACCTGCTCGGCAGCGGACTGTGGGACCTCAAGGCGTACACCGCCGTGGGCGGCAACGTCCCGATGGCACAAGCCTTCCGCAACGCCCGCGGCCTGGCCCGGGCCTTCGGCATCGACGGCGACGTCCCCGTGCACCCCGGCGCGGGCCGCACCATCAGCCGGGTCGACAGCACCTCGGACTTCCACGGCCCGACCGGCCTGGGCGAGGAGGTGCTCGCGGACTCCACGGTGCCCGAGCAGATCGAGCCGGCGGCCGCCGCGCTCCTGCGGCTGTCGCGGCGCTACGAGGGCCGGCTGACCGTCGTCGCCACCGGGCCGCTCACCAACATCGCCACCGCCCTGCTGCAGGACCCCGGCTTCGCCCACCGGGTGCGCAGGCTGGTGTTCATGGGCGGAGCCGCCCAGGTGCCGGGCAACGTCACGGCGCTCGCCGAGTTCAACGTCTGGGCGGACCCGGACGCGGCCGACATCGTGGTCTCCAGCGGCATCCCGTACACCATGGTCGGCCTCGACGCCACGCACGGCTGGCACTTCACCCACGAGGACCTGGGCCGACTCGAGGCCGCGGGCCCCGGGCAGGAGCTGACGGCCCGGATCATGCGCGCGTACCTGAAGGTGTACGCCACGATCCGCGGGCAGGACTCCTGCCCCCTGCACGACCCGCTGGCCGTCGGCGTCGCGGCCGACGAGTCCTTCATCACCACCGGCTCCGGCACCGTCGTCGTCGAGTGCGCGAGCGAACTCGGCCGCGGCCAGACCGCGTTCCTGACGCAGGAGCGGGCCGGGACCTACGCCTACCCGCCCCACATCCTCGACCGCGAGAAGCACACGGGCCGCGTGGCCCTCGGCACCGGCCCGCGCAACTTCAGCGCCCACTTCACCGAAACCCTGCTGCGCCGGCCCACCGCCTGACGCGACCGGCCCACCGTCGTGACGAGCGGGCACCTCGGCGCGTGCCGCCGCCGCAGCAGGACACCGGCAGCCCCGGCCAGAGCCTCCTGGTGAGGCGACGGGATTATGCGAACTGGCCGGGCCGGTAGTCACCGGCGGGCAGCTGAACGATGACGTTCCCGCGGTTGAAGGCGTTGATGAGCGCGATGGAGCACACCAGGGCGGCGAGCTGCTCCTCGTCGTAGTGCTGGGCGGCATTCGCCCAGGCCTCGTCCGTGACGCCGCCGGCCGCATCGGCGATACGGGTGCCCTGCTCCGTCAGCTCCAGCGCGGCGCGCTCGGCCTCGGTGAACACCGTGGCCTCCCGCCAGGCCGCCACCAGGTGGAGGCGCGTCGCGGTCTCCCCGGCGTGCGCGGCCTCCTTGGTGTGCATGTCGGTGCAGAAACCGCAGCCATTGATCTGACTGGCGCGGAGCTTCACCAGTTCCTGCGTCGCGGCCGGCAGCGTCGAGTCCGCGAGCACCTTGCCCGCAGCGACCATGTGCTTGCCGAACTTGGCCGCGACCGTGCTGGCGAAGAGATCCAACCGAGCTTCCATGGCGCACTCCTGTGTCGCTGTTGGTGGTTACACCTCTACGACGGAACGGCTCCCGCACGGTGTGACATCAACGCACGCGACCTGCGTCTCGCCTCCGGCACCGCAGCCCCGGACGCCGTGACCGGAGCGGCCGCCGTGCGGCGAGCGCGGCGCCGTGAGCTCTCGCGGCTCTCAGGGGCGGGGGACGAAGCCCCGGTGCCCCGTCGCAGCAGTCCGGGGCGTCGTCAGGTGCGCAGGCCCTCGATGATCGCGTTCAGGCCCCCGTCTGCCACCGCCCACTTCGACCGGACATCCAGCGCCGCCAGCCAGGCAACTGCCTCGCTCAACCACTCCGGGGCGCCCAGCCGGTGCGCCGCCGCCCACCGATCGCCCACCAGCTCCAGCGGCCCCAGCTGCTGCGACACGATCCTCCCTGGTCAGTGGCGTATTTCCGGGACCCGGAATCCTGCCTTCCGCCACCTTTGTCCCAAGGAGGGCCCGGGGCTCCCCCTCGCAGGTGTGCCGGGGCCACCGTCGCGCCGAGGTCGCTCTCCTCCCCGTAGAGGCGCGGTTCAGCGGCGGCACAGGGCCGTGTCCACGACGCTGTCGACACGGTCCATGACGGCCTTGTCCGTCGGCTGGGTGGTCACCGCGACGTTGGCGGCGCGGCGGCCCTGGTCGGCGGCGCCGCCCCGGGTCTCGTACCCCGTCGTGCTGCCGCCGTGGCCCCAGTAGACGCCGCCGCACGACAGCGGCTTGCTGACGAGGCCGAGGCCGTAGCGGGCGCCGCGGCCGAAGTATTCGGCGGGGACGGTGGTCCGCATCTGGTCGAGCTGGGCCTTGGGCAGGAGGCGGCCGCCCAGGAGCGCGCTGTAGAACCGGTTGAGGTCGGAGTTGGTGGAGATCATCTGGCCTGCCGACCAGCCCCAGGAGGGGTCGAACTGCGTGACGTCGAGCGGGGCGCCCTTCGCGTCTTTGTCGTAGCCCTTGGGGTGGGCTTCCCGGATCGTCGTGTCTCCGGGGGCGGGGAAGTAGGTGTGGCGCAGGCCGAGGGGTTCGATGATGCGCCGGTCGATCTCCTGGGCGACGGAGTGGCCCGTGACCTTCTCGACGATCAGGCCGGCCAGCACGTAATTCGTATTGCTGTACGCCCACTTCTTCCCGGGGGCGAAGTCCGCCTTGTGCGCGAGGGCGCGGTCGAGGAGCTCGCGCGGGGTGTAGTAACGGGGTTTGTCGTCGAGGTACTTGACGTAGTTGGGCAGCCCGCTGGTGTGCTGCAGGAGCTGGCGGACGGTGATGTGGCGTCCGTCGATGCCCTCCCCGCGGACCAGACCCGGCAGATAGGTGTCGACCCGGGCATTGAGGCCGATCTTCCCTTCGCCGACCAGTTGCAGCACGACCACCGCCGTGAACGCCTTGGTGTTGCTGCCGATGCGCACCTGCCCGTCCCTGGGCACCTTCGCGCCGGTTGCCAGGTCGCCGACGCCCGCCGTGTAGGTACGGGTGTGGCCCTCGTGGTCCTTGACGCCGGCCAGCGCAGCGGGCACGCCGTCGGAGCGCACCAGCTCGGTCAGGCCCTGCCGGACACTGTCCGGCCTTTCCGCGGACGCCGCGGGCTGCACCAGCAGGCCCAGCGCCACGGCGCCGACGGCCAGCGCGGCCGCGGCCGACGCGGCTCTGCGCCGACCGCTCCACTGCCGCCGGGAAGAAGGCAACGTCTGCCCTGTCCGTCCTGTCTGCTCACGCATGAGTCAACTCCTGGGAAATCGTTGGAAGATCAGCGGTGTAGGGCGGCCCGGGCTGTCCGTATGCGGCCGCCCGGACGGCTGGCGAGCGTGCGGGAGGTGGCCTGCTACCCGGCCGACGCCCGGCAGGTCAGGTCCTTGGCCGGGAGCCTGCCCGTGGTCAGATAGACGGCGGCGCTGTGGTCCGCACAGGGGTTGGTTCCGTAGACGCCGTGCCCCTCCCCGCCCGCGACAGTGACCATCCGGGAGCCGCGCAGGGCCCGGTGCATGGCCTGACCGCTGGCCAGGGGCGTTGCCGGGTCCCACTCGTTGTGCAGGATCAGTGCCCTGACCTTGTTGTGCACCTTCGTCGGGAGCTCGCTGCCCGGCTTCCAGAAGGCACACGGCTTGATGTTGGAGGCGACATCGCCGTACAGCGGATACCGGGCCTTGTCGCGGATCGCGTCGCGGCGGTACTGCTCGGGGTCGCCCGGCCACGCTGCGCGGGTGTCACCGCAGATGACCGCCCAGGCGCTGGAGGCCTGGTTGTCCGGGGAGTCGTCACGGGCGTCGGCCGGCGGAACGGGGCTCGGGGCCTGCCCGGGCGTGCCGGACGGGGCCGGCTTCTCGCCCTCGGCCGCCTGCTTCAGCCCGGCGACCCATGCGGCGGCCTGCTGAGCGCGGAAGAACGTGGCGTGCCGAGCACGGATGCCATCACCGGTGAGCGGGCCGTCGCCGGAGTCGATGGGCTCGCGGTCGGCCCGGGCGACCAGGTCCCAGAAGCTCTTGCGGACCTCGGCCGGGGTAGTGCCCAGTCGGTACGTCGCGTGGCGCTCGGCGGTCCATCGGCTCCACCTCGTGAAGGCGAGCTCGGTCCCCTTGGCCATCGCCTGGAACATGCCTCGCCCGTACCGTACGGGGTCCGCTGCGCTGTCCAGCACGAAGCGGTCGGCCTGCCGGGGGAACATCTGCAGGTACACGGCGCCGAGGTACGTGCCGTACGAGAACCCCAGGTAGGAGAGCTTCTTCTCGCCCAGTACGGCACGGAGGACGTCCATGTCGCGGGCGGTGTTGCGGGTGGTGAGATGCCGCAGCGTGCCACCGCCCTCGGCGCGGCACTTGTCGGCCACCGTACGGGCCCACTTCACGTCCTTCGCGAAGGTCTCGGCCTTGTACGGGCGCTCAAAGTTCTGTTCGTCGGGAGTCAGGCCGCAGGCGAGGGGAGAACTCCGCCCGACGCCCCTGGGGTCGAACCCGATGAGGTCGTACTGTCGCTTCACTTTCCCGGGGAGATCCGCTTCCAGCACGACCGGCATGTGCAGGCCCGGACCGCCGGGACCGCCCGGGTTGAACAGCAGAACACCGCGGCGTTCCTTTGTGCTGGTCGCCTTCATCCGCGAAACTGCGACGTCGATCTGCTCGCCGCCGGGATTGCGGTAATCCAGCGGCACTTTGAGCGTCGCGCACTGGAGGGCCGCCGGGCTCTCGGGATCGCAGCGCTCCCACGTCAGCTTCTGCTGCGTGTACGGACGCAGGGGGTCCTTGGCAGCCGAGGCTCCGGATGCGGCAAAGGCCGTCGCAGGCGTCAGCGTCGAAACGAAAGCCGCCGCGATGCCAGCGGCCGTAAGAGAAGCTATGCGCGTGTTTCGCACAGTGATACTCGTCCTTGCTGGGGGAGATGCGATGGCGCTTTCTGCGCTTTCTGCGCTTTCCGTGCTTCCGCGCTTTCCATGCACTCGTGCGCGGGAGGGAAGCGGGCCCATCGCCGGGATTCTGGGCATGAATTCACGGCTGCGGAACAGCAGTTGCCGTACGTCGTACCGGTACCGGCCGAGCAGCCTGATGCCGGTCAGCCGCCGCTGAGCTGCTGCTGAACGCACTGCTTGTACTGCTGGAAGCTGGAGGGCTGGTAGCACGCCTGCGTCTTGTTGGCGTACCAGACCATGAGGACGGCGACCAGGACGGACACCACGATCGCAAGGAACGACGTCACCACGCCGGTGAGGGACTTCCCCCGCCCGACGCCGGTTCGCTTGGCCGACGCGAGAGCGACGATGCCCAGGATCAGGCTGACGACGCCGAGCAGGCCGCCGATGAAGAAGATCGAGGTGCTCAAGCCGATGATGCCCAGCACCATGGCGGTCACGGCCAGGCCGTTCTTTCCGGCCGGAGGCTGCATTCCATAGCCGGGGCCGGGGAGCGGCACCGCCGCCGTCCAACCCGACACCGCCTCGGCCGACGCCGTGTGATGCGGCGGCACCGTCTCTTGCGTGTTCATCTGCCGTCCTTCCGTTTCCGCTGGGCAGGCCACGATCATGGATTCCGGCGGCACGGCTGCACATCGCGGGAAGGCGGGAAAAAGTCCTCCCCCGATCGAGGGAGGACGCCGGTGAGTCGACCAGCGATACTGGCCGCCTATGATCAGGGGAATCCGGCCGCTTTTGCGCGGCTCCACGTATTCGGGCATGTTCTTCGCCTCTTGCGGAGCGTTGGCGAGCCTTCCACTGCTGCCCGTCGCAGCGCTGCCGGCACTGGCGTGGCCATCCGCTCCCTATGGAGTGCAGATCGTGCTGACCCTGCTGGTCTGGGCAGCGCTCACCGGCGCGGTCGGGCTGGCCCGCACCACGCGGCGGCTACTGATCGTGTCCGCCCGCCGACTGCTGCAGGTACAGCTGCCCGATCCGGCGGCCGTACGCAAGCGCGCGAGCTCCCCCGCCGCCGGACCGGCCCCCACCGTGCCGTCCGGGGCCGACCGTTGGCGGACTCCGCTGTGGCTGCTGCTCCACGTGGCACTGGGATGGACGGGGGCGCTGGTGGGCGGCGTGCTGCTCCTCCTGGGCCTGACCCTCCCGGGGAATTGGCTCCGCGCCGAGGTGGGCCTGAGCCTGTTCGGCTGGACGCTGCGCCCGGAGCGCGGCTGGCAGAGCTGGGTGGCGGCGCTCGTCTGCGTAGTGCTGGCGGCGCTCGTGTGCATGACGGTGACGGGCGCGCTGCGGTGGCTGGCGCCCAGACTGCTGGGGTTGTCGTCGGCCGAGCGGCTCGCGCTGGCGGCCGAGCGGGAGCAGCGGCTGGCCGAACGCAACCGGCTGGCCCATGAACTGCACGACTCGATCGGGCACACGCTGACGGCGACCACGATCCAGGCGGCGGTGGCGGGCGAGGTGCTCGCCGCTGACCCGGTGGCGGCGAGGGCCGCCCTGCGCAGCATCGAGGAGTCGACCCGCGCCGCCCTGGAGGACCTGGACTACGTGCTGGGCGTGCTGCGCGAGGAGAAAGCGGAGACCGCGCCGACCCGGACCCTGGCCGACCTGCCCGACCTGCTGGAGCGGTTGCGGCATGCGGGCGCCGAGGTGGAGCCGGACCTGTCGGGCGAGTGGGCGCAGGCGCAGGGGACGCTCTCCCGCGCGGCGTACCGGATTCTGCAGGAGGGGCTGACGAACGCGCTGCGGCACGGCGCGGGCGGCCCGGTCCAGGTCCGCGTGGCGGCCGCGCCGGACCAACTGGAGCTGAGCGTGGTCAACCGGACCGGGCAGGGCACGGACCCGGGACCGGGCCGGGGCACCTTCCCGACGTCCGGGCACGGTCTGCCCGGCCTGGCCGAGCGCGTACGGCTGCTGCACGGTGACTTCGAGGCCGGCCCGGACGGGGCGGAGCACTGGCGACTGGCAGTACGCCTGCCCGTACGAGTGGCGGCATGATGGGCTCTGAGATGATCACAGCTGCCACGACCGACACCGCCACCGACCCCGCCACCACCCCCGTCACGCTCCTGATCGCGGACGACGACGAGGTGACCCGCAGCGGCCTGCGCATGCTGCTCGCCGCGCAGCCGGGAATCGCGGTGGTCGGCGAGGCCGCCGACGGCATCGAAGCCGTCGAGCAGGCGCGGCAGCTGCGGCCGGACGTGGTCCTCATGGACGTACGGATGCCACGCCGCAACGGCATCGACGCCACCCGCCAACTCCTGGCCGAGTCGGCCCAGCCACCGAAGGTCGTAGTGATCACCACCTTCGAGAACGACGACTACGTCACCGCCGCCCTCAGCGCAGGCGCCAGCGGCTTCGTCCTCAAACGCCTCCCCGTCCGCCAAATCGCCGAAGCGGTACGGGTGGTGGCGGCAGGCGAGGCGATCCTCTTCCCGACGGCACTGCGCCGCATGGTCACCGCCCGCCCGCAGGACTCCGCCGAGGCACTGCCGAACGCGGCGCTGACCGGACGGGAGGAGAAGGTACTGCGCCTGATGGCCACCGGCCTGTCCAACCCGGAGATCGCCCAGTCCCTCACCGTGAGCCTGGAGACGGTCAAGACACACGTCGGCAACGTACTGACCAAGCTCGGCGCCCAGAACCGGACCCACGCAGTCGTGATCGCCTACGAGTCCGGCCTGGTGGTACCGGGATTCACCGGCTGACACTGCCCGAGTGCGAAGCCCGTGAATTCATCGGGAGGGCCCGGCACGCACAGCCGATTCAGTCCGGAGCATCGGACTCACTGGCCCTGGACACACGGCTCAGGAAGCGCGGCGGTCATCGATCGGCCTGGTCCAGCACGCTGCGGCAATGCGCCCACGCAGGCTCGGACAGCAGCGGCCGCCAACGGGTGAACAGGCCGAGCAGGTCCGCACCGGAGCGGGTGCGGAACTCCGGGCTGACTGCGGCGATGTCCAGTTCGTTGGCGGCGGTCAGCTCGGCGAAGTCGCGACGCGCCTGGAGACTCGGATGCACCGCTCTCCCGGAGAACCGGTCGAGGAACGGACCCGCGTCCTCGGTCAGTCCGCGGTAAGAGGATGCGCGGTCGCAGGAGGCGTAAAGGTGGACGATTGCCTCGGCCTCGACGCCGATCGCCTGCACCAGCTTTGCCCGGTGCCCCAGGTCCAGCAGCGCGAGAGGGAATCCGTCGGTCCCGTAGAAGGCGTGACACAGCCCGGCCGATACCAGCGCCGGGCGAGCGCCCCACGCGGAGAGAAGGCCACTGACTCGTCGCAGATGTGCCAGCAGCGTGCCCCCGGGGTGCTCGACCCCTGCGGCTCCGGCCGCCCGCAACATCGCCAACGCTTCCGCGGTCATCGCAGCATCACCTGCCCGCACGATCGTTGTGAGAAGTGGAAGTGCCCCCGATCGTAGGGTGGTTGGCTGTCGATTACGCCGCACGCGTCTGCCCGAGTCCGGCCGGCAGCCCGCGTTCGCAGTGGGCTCAGGCACGGACGAGGGCGACGGGACGCCGTGTCAGGTCGGTGGCTCGTACACCTGCGCCGTGACGGCGTCGAGCAGAGC
Organism: Streptomyces sp. UF-297; assembly: GCF_058245575.1. Lineage (NCBI taxonomy): Bacteria > Bacillati > Actinomycetota > Actinomycetes > Kitasatosporales > Streptomycetaceae > Streptomyces > Streptomyces sp. UF-297. Next base: position 118,630 of record NZ_JBSIBZ010000013.1, read on the forward strand.
CTCGGTCGTCAGCCCGGATCGCTGGGCCGTCAGCACTGTCAGGGCACCGGCCAGCCGCGCGGTCATGATGTACAGCGTGTACACCCCGGCGACTCCGTACTCCTGCTCCACCCTGGCGTAGGCGGACTGCGTCTCGGCGATGGCCTGGGGGAGGGGGCACCGGCCGTCGGCGTGATCCGTCCACACGGTCAGCAGGTGCGACAGATGTGGGCCCACGGATACGTCGAGGAGCTCGGCGGGCGGCTGCAGGAGGTCCTGCAGCCCTTGCTCGGGCTGATCCCTTCGGCGGCTGTGCCACAGCCGACCGGCGATATGGCCGGTGGTCAGGGTCAGTTGAGCGCTGCCGGCTTCTCCATGGCGTTCGCCTGCCTCCGCCAGAGCGTCCGACGACACCGTCATCGCTTCGGAGCGGGAGATCCGGCCGTCGCTCCAGGCCCGCAACACCCTGAGTACCAGTTTCCGGGAGTGCTGCTGCAGTGCGATGTCCACGTTCACGTTCACCCAACGAAGGCAGCGCCCGGGAGTTCTGCTCCGCTCGTGCCGCTCGCTCATCGGGTATCAGGTGCTGGGCTGCCGCCAGAACATGCAGGCCCCTGGCTGGTCCGGGCAGGCAGTTATCGGCATGACGTTCTCGTCGATGTGGTCGTCCAGGGCAATGGCGATAGCGAGTGCGCTGAGAGCCAGATAGGCGGTGGTGGTGAGGATCAGACTCCATCGGTTGAAACGCCGCACCCAGCCCTCAGAGGCCCCTTGGGTGATCCTGACCCAGGTCAGGGCGGTGACTCCGGCCGATGCGCAGGCGTAGACGAGCCCGATGACCTGGAGGATGTCGACGGTGGTCAGCTCGGTGGTGTTCAGCTGGTCGTGGGTCTGCTGGGTGTTGAAGACAATGGTCAGGACGGCGGCTCCGGCCAGGCTCAACCGCCCCAGGATGACGGAGAGTACGCGCCTGGTGAAGAAGTAGTTCACGGCGGCCGCGATGACCCCCGCCCACAGCGGTGCCTGAAGAGGGATAAGGCTGAGCCAGCCGCGCCGCACCATGTCGATGGTGACGGTCATGGTGTTCCAGCGGATTTCGGAGCCAGGGACATAGGCCGGGTTTCCCTCGGCGAAATCCGTGGAGAGGTAGCCCGGCTGCACGGTGAAGTCGCGCAGATGCAGGCCCTCCGCGGCGAGACCGGGGGCGATGGCTGAGTGCTCGGTATCCACGCTGGCGACGGTGTCATCCGTACTCGTGTATCCCGTGCCGATCATGAGCTGCAAGGTCTGGTGGTCGAAGGGGTAGCGGGCCATGGACCAGGTCTTGTGGAAGGTTCCGGTCACCTTTACCGCACGCCAGTAGCCCCCCGGCGTGGTGTCCATGCGGACCAGGGATTTGCGCAGCATGGTCCCGTTGACAGTCCACAGGAAATCGGCACGGCCGATGCGGCGGTTCTGGTCACACAGCGACCACAGATCGAATGTGGCGGTGAAGTTGTCGTGTGGGAGGTTGATGTCCTTCAACTCGCGTACGTAAATGCCGTACCTGCAGTGCTGCCGGCCCGTATCGGCACCGGCCGGACCGGCGGACAGGAGCAGTGCGCCCAGCGCCAGGATGCCCAGGGCACTCGCGGCGGCGACGGACCAGGTGACGCGCGGGCAGAGGGGATTCACAGCCACCATCCCCCGTAGGCGAAAACGGCCAGGTTGAACAGCGCGTAGACAGTGACGGCCCACAGGCCGAAGCTGCGATTGAGCTGTTTCAGACTCAGCACGTGTTCCATCTTGGTGACCTTCTGCCAGCAGGCGATGGTGGTGGCGACCGCGACGATCACGAAGATGAGCCCTGCGATGTGCAGCAGGTCGGACAGGCCGAGCCCGGACATGCCGAGCTGTGAGTGAGTCACCTGCATATTGATGACGACCGCGAACAGCCCCGAACCGGCCAGGCCCAAGCGGGCCAGCATCACATCGCTGCTGCGCGAGGTCATCAGAAACGTGATGGCGGTAAAGGCCACCGCGACATACAAGGGTGAGATCGAGGTGAGGAAACCTGCGTAGTGGGCCCGCCGGAGAGAGATGGAGGCGTGGAACCCGGAGTGGCGCCGGTCGGCTTCGGCTGTGTGGGAGGGGTGTCCCAGAGTGCTGGGATAGGTGACGTCGGCGGGCTCGACCCGGAAGCCCGTCAAGGCGAAGTCGCCCAGGTTGATGTGCGGCAAGAGCAGTGAGCCCTTCCGGTCGACGGCGAAGGCCTCCTCGCGCGTGGTACGCGCCATGTGGACGCGGATGTCCAACTGGTGCCGGTCGAAGGGGAAGTCCTCGATCTCCCAGTCGTGGTGAAAGGTGGCGTTCGCTGTCACTATGGTCCACCGTTTGCCGTTGACCATCCGGGATTCCGTGGCCTCCGACCTGATGTGCTCGGCGTCGCTGAAATCCAGGGAGGTGAGCGGGGCCAGCCCGTCCGGGCCGCGACAGGTCGTCCACAGATCGAACTTGGCGGAGAACGACTCGTCCCGCGGGCTCAGGTCGTACAGATTGGAGATCAGAATTCCGACCGCGCAGCGGGGCCGTGACTCAGCGGCGCGGGCCTCGCTCACGGAGAGAAGCGGCAGCAGAGCAACCGCGAGCACGGCAGCCGCGCGGGCCCAGTACCCGCGGCCCCCATGGCCCGCTCGGCGACCGTCAGTTCGCATCGGCGCCTGCCTGTCCTTCACTGGGCGACCGGCTCCAGGGAGGAGGGCCGAGCAGCCAGTTGCCCGGTCTGTCGCGGTCACACGGGGTGAAGAAGTCGCGAACGGCCTTCTGGATCTCCCCGTGCTCGAGGTAGCCGCTGCCGTCCAAGTCAAGGCGGGCGAACGCACGATGGGCCGATTCCCGGGGAACGCCGAAACCGGATTCCATCAGCGTCAGGAACTCCTCCGGCCCGATGCGGCCGTCTCCGTCGGCGTCGCCGACCTCGGCCAGCGCCACGGCCACGTTGTCGAGGCAGCGCAGAAACCGCTTCCTTTCGGACACGAAACGGGAGGCGAGGTTGTCGCAGAACTCCGACTTGCTGACGCCGCCGACGGCGCTCCCTACGCCCAACAACCACAGGCTGCGGGACCCCATCAGACGTCTGCGGTAATGCCCGGTGATTCCCGCAATTCTGAAGGCCTGACTCATCCTCTCCGCAGAGATCGCCTGGTCTCGGCGGTCCACCCAACCGTCTCCATCAGAATCCAGACAGTCGAAGTACCGCCCCCATTTGGCCCGGCAGTCGTCCACGAGAGCGCCGGATATCCCCTTCCCCCGTTCTCGCCGATCGCACCTCCACCTGATCCACCGAGGCCTTCGCACGGTTGTGACCTCTCTCAGCGCACCGCCCGCACGGGGCCGTCCCGGCCGGTTGCACGTCGCCGTCTTCGTCTCTGATCCGTGAGCCCGTACGGCACCGGTTGAGCCTCCAGGGCGCGGCTCCCGCCGCTGCCGGAACCTCGGTCAGCAGGCACCGCTGGGCCAGCACGGCGTGGTGTACGTCCGGCAGTCGGACGCCGCTGTCCCGGCGTGCGTCGCGACGCCAGCGGCGGATCTCCGCGAGCCCGCCCCCCCGGATTCCTCCACGCGACCGCCCCTGACGGCCCGATGCACACCTATCGGCTGCAACACGTCCTACAAGGGCGGCAGTTCAAGTTCAGGTCTTGTTCAGGCGCGCGCTGGAACCGTTCCATGCGGGAACGTACGAAGCCGTCGACGATCTTCAGCGCAGCCGGCCGGGCCCAGTTGAAGACCCGCCCCACGACCAGGACGGGATTCTGGACTTCCGCTCCGCGCTGGACAGCCCTCCGGTCAGAGAAGACGTCGCTGACGAGACATCCACAGCCGACCCCAAGGCTGGGGCTGACCGATGGCCATGAGGTGACCGCAAAGGCCTCCGCCGCGTGGGCACATCAACGGCGCTCTTGTCGCACGGACACGTCGGGACATCGCGCCGAGCCGGGAGGCGGTGGCCGCCGATACCCACCACCCCAGGCCCCAGGCACCGCTTCTTGCCCTCGTACCCGAAGGCGGTGACAGCGCGCCGCTGGGGCGGGAACAGCCTGGTGCCGCGCAGACAGGAAAGCAGGTCGTCTGAGCTGGGCACGTCGTCGTGCGACTGCAGTCTCAGGCCCCGTACGAACCGACACGGGCCGCTCCTTTCGTCACAGGCCAGCACCAGACAACAAGCCCAGCGTGACAACGAAGAGAGTCGTCCGGCTATTACACAGAAGAGGTAAACGACAATTACCCGTGCGAAACCTTTCAGCACACCGACGGAGACGCCGCAAACATCAACCACATCACATCTCACATCTCGGAATCCACACCCGCCCCCACCCCTTTCAGGACACCCGTGCCGGGAGCATCTCTCCGTTGCAGACCGTCAGCGCGAGAGATGACCGCGGCCGCCGCCGTCGCCGCTGCCACCGTCCTCGTCAACAGCCTCGGCTCCAGGCCCAGCGGGTTGTTCAACGCCTGAGGCGAAGACCGCAAGACCGGCAAGGTCGGAGGCGTGTCGCTGCCGCTCACCCTCGTCTCCTCCGCCTCGATCCTGCCGTGCGGCAACGAGCTACGGCATCCCATGCGACGCTGCACGCCGGCCCCGGAGATCCGCTTGGCGCCCGTACCCCTGATGGTGACGCCGCCGCGCCCATCCCTTCGTCGGAGGGACCCTCGGCCCACAGCCTTGTGGCTGAGCTGAAGGAAACACCTCTTGAGCTGGCTGCTTCAGGTTCCGCCAAGGTTCTTTCAAAGCGAGTGGGCAATGGTGGTGCCTGGTCCTGGTGTTCGGGGCACGGCAGTCTCCCGCATCAGGAGTACGTACTCATCGGCCGACGCATAGGCCGAGAGCAAGACGGAAACTGAAGGGGAAACATGAACGCACGACGTTTGGCGACAATTGGTGCTGTCACCGCAGCGCTCGCCGGTGGGCTGGCATCGATGCCGGCTTCCGCTGCTCCTGTGGCCGCTCAATCTGCCGCCTCGATAACGGCTCAACACGAGCAGGCAGCTGACCAGACAGGCCTGCAGCGTGCGAGCTGGCGCTACGTCTGGGGGCCTTCGAAGATCACCAAGGTGTACTTCGCGGAGCACAATCGTAAGTGGAATTCGCGCCCGTACACTACTAACGTCAAGAACCACGGCGTCTGGTATACGTGCACGAAGAATGCATACGCCCGAATCACGATCAAGAACGTGGACAAGAACGCAACCATCCTCGATACCGGCTTGAAGAAGTGCACGGGGAACCGGCAAACCAAGAAGGCCACCGGCCCCTACCGCCCGGGTGAGTCACTCCGCGTGTACATATCTGCCGGGAACCCCATCCCGACTGTGAAGGTTGGAGCGGTAGAAAAGCGCTGACCCAGTACCCCCGACCTTAACCCCGCGTGGTCCTGCTTCGCTTCACGGCGGGTGCGGGACCACGCGGCCGAACGCCCTGCCGATCACTGTGACCTTCGGCGTACCTCCTCCCAGGCCCCTGACGGCTGTGAAGGGCGTCGGTTGCAGAGAATGACGGGACACTCCTCCAGAGTCGTTCAGGGATCGAACGAAGGTGCGGGGAGCGGCGATGAGCCAGCTCGGTTGCGCCCCGTGCGCGAATAGTTCATCGTCGCAGGCGCGTTCAGGGCATGGCAGGGCGGCTGATCCAGAGCTGTCTGGTTCCATCAGACGGCACGCCGCAGGAACGATGGCGTGGTACTAGGCCCATTCCGAGACACTGGCCGGGGCAGTGTCGAAGCCACGCGCAGATGGAAGGATGCGGTGCTGATAGGGCCGCAAACTGCCCGGTCAACCTGTTCAGTTCATTGGAGTTGCCCCCGCCGGGAATGGCTGTGTGGGGCCATAGGCATTAATTGGTCCGCGAATCTTTGAGAACGTCCAGGAGTTCTTGTACGCGGTGCGCTTCGGCTGTGCGGTATTGGCCGCGATAGAGGTCAAGAGCCTGGCTCCAGGCATGGTGCGCTTGGGCAGGCCGGCCGAGGGCATGGTGGACTTCACCCAGGCATGCCAGGGCATCGGCCTCCTCGTAGGCGTCCCCGAGCTCGCGGCGTAAGGTGAGAGCCTGGCGATAGTGGTCCAGAGCGACGGTGTGCTGGCCGCTGCGGTGAGCGAGAAAGCCCAGGCTGTCCAGGGTGAAGGCCTCGCCTTCACGGAAGTGGTGCAGACGGCACAGAGCCAAGGCCTGCTCGCAAAAGCTACGAGCTTGTCGGTGGTGTCCGAGGCGGGCGTGATACCAGCCCACCGCGTTGAGGGCCTCGGCTTCTCTGGGAGGACTGTCAAGCGTTCTGCGGATGCGAAGGTTCTGGACAGCATGTGCCAACGCCTGCGCATCGTCGCTCCGTTGCTCCCAGGCCAGCGCGAGATTGAGATGGCTCTGCGCCGTACCGGCGGCGTCATCGGCTTCCTCGAACAGGGTGAGGGCTTGCCGTAGGTGATCCAATGCCTGGTCGTGCTCGCCGAGGGCAACATAGGCGCGTCCTAGCAGCCGGTGGGCGAGCGCTCGGGTAGCCGGCTCCTCTCGGGGCGTTTCGAGGGCAGAGAGCGTTGCCTGCAACATGGCGATGCGGTCCGGGAGGCGACCTTGCCGCCAGTGAAAGGTGTCCAAGGACCAGGCCAGTTGCCACGCCTGTCTGCGCCAGCCGCATCTCACCGCGAAGTGGTGTGCGGCGAGCAGACAGGGATGCTCGGCCTCGAACCAGGGCATGGCTGCTGTTTCATGGAGGACGGGAAGATCGCATGCGGCCTCGGACGGGCCTGCCGCGATCGGTGTGCGATGGGGGGACAGCAACCGGTCGCCTGCGCAGGCAGTGTGAGCGTAGAAGCCGATCAGGCGGCGCAAAGCGGCATTCCGTATGTCGGCGGGTTGGGCATGGCCGCGCTCAGTGGCGTAGAGGCGGATAAGATCGTGCATGCGGTAGCGGCCCGGGGTGTGCTGCTGGATCAGGTGAACCGCCTCCAATGCGCGGAGAACGACTCGGGTGCGTGCGAGGGGAATTCCGATGAGACTGGCGGCGGCGGGAAGACTGAAATCCGGACCCGGTGCCAGTCCCAGCAGCGCGAACACCTGCGCGGCACGGGTGTCAAGAGCTCGGTAGGAGGTATCGAACACCGCTCTGAGGTCCGTGGCCAGGTCTCCAGTGTGCAAGGCGTCGAGCCTGCTGGTGGCATCGTCGAGTTCCTCGGCCAGCACGGCGAGTGGAAAGGCGGGCTGCATGGCGGCGCGGGCGGCGATGATGCCCAGGGCCAAGGGCAATCCGGCACACCGCCGCAGCAAAGCGGTTGCCGCAGCGGGTTCGGCAGCCATCCGCTCCTGTCCTAGAGCGTGGATGAGGACCTGGCGGGCATCGGTGTCGGAAAACGTGTCGAGAGCCAGGTACTGCGAGCCGTGCGTGGCAGTCAGGCCGCCGAGGTGGCTACGGCTGGTGACCAGGACCATGCAGCTGGCGCTGCCCGGTAACAGCAAGCGGACTTGGTCGGCATCGCGGGCGTTGTCCAGCACAATCAGCAGTCGGCGGTCAGCGACGAGGGATCGGTACAGCCCGGCCTGGGTTTCCGCGTCCGCGGGTATCTCCTGAGGTGAGGTGCCCAGGGCATCGAGAAAACCGCGTAACACCCTGTCCGGCGGTACTGGCTCGTTGGACGGGCCGAAGCCGCCCAGAGCTGCATAGAGCTGCCCGTCGGGGAACCGGTCGAGGTGCTCATGGGCCCAGTGCAGCGCCAGCCAGCTCTTGCCGACGCCGCCCGTACCGCCGATCGCCGAGATGACCAGTACGTTGCCCCTGTCACCGGACCTGTTCAAGAGGCTGTCGAGAGCGGCAAGTTCGTGACTGCGCCCCACGAATGCCGTTGGTGGAGCCGGTAGTTGCTGCGGCACGGGCCGTGCGAACCTCCTTGCGGCAATCGCAGGCGGGGCGAGGGTCAGCTCGGGGTCGGTGGTGAGGATCTGCTGATGGAGCCGCCGCAGTGGGGCGCCGAGGTCGACGCCCATCTCCTCGGCGAGTTGCCGCCGGGTACGGTCGTAGCACTCCAGTGCTTCAGCCTGGCGCCCGCACCGATACAGGGTCAGCATCAGCTGCCCTACCACCCGTTCGTCCAGTGGATGGCTTTCCGCTCGCGCAGCACATTCCGCCACCACCTGGGTGTGCTGGCCCAGTGACAGTCTCACCTCGGTCAGGTCCAGTTGGGCGGCAAGCCGTTCGGCGTTGAGGAAGGCACGCTGGGCGTTGAACCACGGGGTGTCCGCACTGGTGAATGCCTCCCCTTGCCACAGCGCGAGTGCCTCCTCCCACAGCACCACGGCCCGCTCGCCGCCTTCCGTCGCGCGGGCCCGGCAAACTGTCTCACGGAACCGGAACACATCCACCGCTTCCAGCTCCACCGTCAGACGGTATCCGCCCTGCTCCCGTACCGGGCCCGCATTGGTCCCGGCCAGTGCCTGCCGTATCCGGGACACATAGCTGTACAGAGTCCCCCTGGCCCGCTGAGGTGCACGCTCTCCCCAGACTCGTTCGACGAGTTGATCCACCGACACCGTGCGAGGAGTGTCCACGAGCAGCGCGGCGAGCACCGAACGCTGCTGCGCTGGGCCCAGCTCCACTGCGGCGCCGCCGTCAGACGCCGCGATCTCCCCGAGCACACAGAACTCGACCATCTGCTCACCCCCGTGAGGCGTCCACCTTGCCGGAAGGGCTCGCAGCAGCCAATTCCAGATCTGGCCAAGATTCGCCGAGCGGATACGGCGCCCTCGCATGGGTGACCTGGAGAGGAATCGAAAATCGAAGGGCGAAGCGTCACCTTTCGGACTCCGCCGAGAGCGCCACGACAGACGTCGACTTCGATGCCGTCATCGACAGTGCCGTGGGATGCGGCCCTGACAACTGTTCACTGTCAGGGGCAGGGCGTGTTGGGCTGGCTGTCTCAACGCTGCTGTTTGGACCGGATGGCCAGGGCTATGAGCCCACCAAGCGTCGCCAACTTCGCTGACAACAAGGCGAATCCTGGAGTCCACCAGCCCATGGCCCACGCTAGAAGCCACAAGAGCCCTAGGGCCATTAAGGCACCGGTCACGGGCAGTGCGACACGCAGGGCGCGCCGGCCCAGCGGCTCTCTGCTATCCCCTTCGTCCATGTGTCTCGACTATACGGACAAGATCATAAAACCCGCACATCGAACACCAGTTGAGTCGATCGTCATGGTCTCCGTACGGCACGACTCGGCGCCCGGCTGGCCAGGAGCCGGACGGCGGAGCGGGCGGTGCCGACGCTGATGCCGAGCCCGGCCGCGATCTGGCGAGGGTGTCGTGCTCGCGGAGGTGCGCCAGCGCGACCGAGGCACGCGCAGACGGGCGCGGCTTGCATCGGCGGTTGCCCTGCCGAAGGGCGATGAGCATCGTGGCCGTTCCCACGAGCGTTTGCGGCAGACTGCGTAAGCAATGGAGCCCCCGGGCTGACGAGTTGAGACCTCGACACCTCGCCTGACAGCCCCGAGGCTCCGGCCGTTTTGCACGCAGCCGCACCACCAGATGAGTGACCACTCTGAGAGCGCTCAGTGGGTCACGGGCCTCGCGGCGGGTCCCAGAGGCTGCGCGCTGCCTGTCGTGGTCACCGGATGTATCACCCAAAGGTGCGCCGGATGTCTTCCTTGGTCTTGTGGGCGGACGCGACGGGCCTTTCCTGGGAAGTCGAGGCGTGCGGCGGCGCCGTGAAGGAGGTTCCTGCCGCGACGACTGTCGCCAACTCCAGGAAGTCCTCCAGTGCTTCGAAATTTTCAGTAGACAGGGTGATCGCAACCGCCTGGGCGACGTGTGGAAACGCCATCTGGAAGGTGACGGAACAGACATCGGAGGAGATGTCGGTCGGCACATCGAAGAACGACCCGGGGGCGGTGACCTGTTCAGCCTTGACGACAACCGCGGCGAGGCCGGCGGGCAGTGACACGATGCCTTTGCGTAGACCGGAGTCCGCAGCTGGGTAAGCCTCCAGCACGCTGTGAGCGTAGAGATTTGAATCTCCTGAGGGCCGGTCCAGGACATAGATCTGGCACAGCCCTGTCAGCAGTTCATCCGCGTCGGTGCGCAGAGCGAAGGAACTGACGTGCACCAGACCTTCTCTCAGCATCGCTACTAGCGCAGCTTCGAAGCTGAGGACGCCGGCGACCAGCTGCTCCCGACTCGCCGAAGGAGAGAGCAGAGAAAGACTCTCGAAATGCGCATCCATGCGCTCATGCGGGTCTGTCTCGAGATCGATCGTGTGAAATCCATCAGGAACTCTCAACCACAACGGGAGCAACTCGGAGGACTCGGCGGCAGTTTTCTCGTGGAACACTACAGGGCCTTCGCGACGGAGAAGATCTTCTTCAACGGGTCGATAGACGCCCCTGCCCCTGCCAGCATGTCGTTTTTTAGAGTCTTGTCTGTGGCATCACTGGAAACTTTCTGCCCTTGTTCATCGGAGTAGCTCCACCCCATCTGCAGGCTTTGTGCGGTCGGCCAGGCCAAATATCCGGTAATCCCGGCCTGGACCAGGTCTGCACCGCTCTGCGCACCCGCCTTCGTCGCGTGAGGGAGCTTGCTGAGTGCCCATTCCACCGGGGTACCGAAGACACGGTCAGAAGGGTCTGCGGCTTTGGTAATGTCCCAGAAGTGCCGTGCACCGGTTTTTGATGCCTGCGTCACGGTCGAGGTAGTTCTGGCCACTGCGCCAGCTCCCCGAGCGGCAGTGAAAGCGGACTTGCCCGGGGTAATGGCAGCTTTGGCCCCTTTAACGGCGGGGCCGACCCCGGGGACAACCCCGAGGAGATCTCCACCCAGAGTTGCCCACTCGCTGAGGTTCTTTGACGTCGGCGGCCATATGTCCTTGCCGCTCTTGGCGTACTGATAAGTGTGCTGAGCGGCAGCAGCCAGGCTCAGGCCAACAGCCAGCGGCGCCAACGGGAGAACGAAGATAGCGGCGATGCCTACGATAGTGGCCGCAATCGTGAGGAGATCCCCTCCGTGTTCATCCCACCAATCTTTTAGACCAGCCCAGAATCCACCATCGGGGGCATGGTCCTTGGCATGCTTCCGGATGGCGTCGGCATAATCCTGTGCGGTATCGGAATGACGCCGCTCCAGAGATTTCGCATCGTCGATCAGGTCTTTAAGCTTACCGTTGGCGCTGTTCAGTTTCTTGACAGCAGCGTCCACCTTGTCCTGAGCGCTGTCCAGTCGGTGCTGCGAGTTGTCGAGTTCACTCTTGGTCTCGAATGTCTGCCCAGCCAGTTGAAAGTCGGGGTGCTTCTTAGCCGACTGATAAGCCTTCATGGCCTCCTCGGCACGCTTCCTGGCCTCCTTCGCATCTTCCTCGTAATGCCGGGCTTTGACCTTCATGTCGTGCAGTCCGTCGCCCCACTTGGCCAGTTCGCCACTGGCGCCTTTCAGCGAGTTGTGCGCCTTCTGCAGATAGTCGGGAAGGTCCTCAACCTTCTCCGCGAACGCTTTGGACGCCTCCCCGGTCCAGTAGGAGCGCTCCTTGCTGAGAGAGTCCAGTAGCTCGAAAGTGCTCTGCAGGGTTTCTGCCGTCCGCTTGAGGTTGTTGGCGAGGTTTGTCGCCAGGTGCGGGTGGCCTGGTGTCGGGTTCCAACCGAGCCCACTCCAGTCGTCACTCACTTCGATCCCTCTTTGGAGCCGTGGAATGCGCTGTGAACTTCCTCTTCGGTCTTCTCATAGGCCTTGAGGATGGCAGGCAGTGCGTCATTCAAGGTCTTCAAGCGCTTCTTCGTCTCTTTAAGTCCGTGCTGCCAGTCATCTTCAAAGTCCTCGCAAGCCTTGTCAAGCGATCGCTTCCCCAGATTTCTTGGGACCGGTGTCCTTCATCCGTCGCAGCGCCTCTTCCATTTGGCTTTCGCAGTTTTCCAGCTTCTTTTTCAGCCGTCGAAGCTCGGCGAGACTTACTGTGAAGTCAGCCATGCCCCCCCTTTGTTGTTATCGGCCGTCCCGATGCTGATGCTGTTGGATTTCTTGCTCCCACGCACGAGCAACTTCCTGGTATGCAGACATAACCGGGCTGTAGCGTTCGGCGCCCTCCTTATTCAGGCTCCGCACTCGTCGGAATGATCTAACCGCCCAGACCAGCAGCACTATGGCAAGAGCGTGGGCGCCCGCGAAATAGGGCCAGTCGCTCTCGGAGAGATCGCCGATCATCTCCCCTCTCACCTACAGGGCGCCAAGGGGCACAGTGACGCACACGCCGGCTATCAGGGAGAGGAACAGGACAACAACAGCCCGGTCGCGTTTGGTGCGGATTTCCCGCATGCCCTTCTGGGCGTTCTCCAGTGTCGCTGCGTCCAGCGGGTCGAAACCCTCACGTTCGCTGATCCGGCGTGCGGCGTGTTGGGCAGCCGGGCTCCGGCGAAGCCGCTCCGCAAGGGGACCGCCATGGGCATCGGCTGCCGGGGAACCAGGCAGCGTACCTACCCGGTAGAAGAGCCACTGTCCCTTCGCTCCATGGTCCTGCCGGACGAAACCCTCCTCGCGCGCGATGTCCCCCGCCTGGAGATCAGAGATTCCTGGGAACGCGGACGGGCTGACACGCACATGCCCACGGACATTCGGCACCCCTGTCCGCAAGGTGTGACGCAGTTCTTCAACACGCTGCTGCCGAGGAAGCCGTTTGCGCTGTTGCCTCTTGTCCCAAGCCGCCACGATTCCGAGAAGCGCAAGAACTCCGATGCCGACGGTGAACCAATTCAGGAAACCACCATGCAGCTCGCCCCCCCTGTGGCGCCGCCCATTGACCAAGGATCCGGGACATCTTGTCTCAACACCCCCTGGGTAGCCACACGATAAGTCAACGTTCGATGCGCAAGTCGCTCGCCCCGCCCCAAGTGCATCGTCACCAAGGCTTCTTAAAAACGAAAGCCCCAGCGCTCGCACCCAGCATCCACCCTAGCGGAATCGGGTTTCACGCCTTACGGGAACCCCAGCACGAACGCTGCTTTCCGGATGCTGGCAACGAATCACGCATTCCATTGCCTGGAATATGAATTCCCTGAGGCGGGTGCGCGCGACAGATCCCCTTGTGGTGTGTTTCGTTCGCAGTCCAGCAACAACCTGATCCCAGGGCGGTGCAAGAGGGCCGCCTCGCACTGGCACTTCCGTGTCAGTTGGGTGCGGAACTGTTTCCAACCCTGATAGCGCCCGATTGGCATACAAATCAGGCGTCCGCCGAGCACCGGCGGACGCCCGCTGTCAGCACGGGCAGGCGCCGTTCAGCCGGTCTTCATCGCCGGGCAGGTCGCCGTCGATGCCGATGGGGTCACGGTCGGCGAAGGCGATCTCGCCGCTCAGGTCGCGCAGAGTTACCTCAACATCGGCACGGCTCTGGCCGAGGTCGGTGCTTCCTTCGAGGACGTGACCAAGCTGACCGTCTACGTCGTCGACTGGACCCCGACGAGATGCCCCTGTTGCTGGATGGGGGCGTCCAGGCTGGCGCGAAGCTGGGAGGCACCCCGCTGGCGCCGGGCACGTTGGTTGGCGTCGCGGCGCTGGCCGCCCCCGACTATCTGGTCGAGGTCGAAGCCGCCGCGGTCATCGACTGAGCGGATGTTCTTCGTCCGGTTGGGCGCCGAGGCGGCATGGGGGGGGAAACTGTGCGTGATCACCAGGGTGGTGGTCATTCGTGGTGGTGCGCCGGTCCGCAATGAGGGAGAAGTAATGAATGAGGGAGAAGCAATGAGGGAGAAGTCAGGCCCATGTGGGTGAGGGGCCGGGGGGCGC